>CAMYTM010000138.1 GCA_947297555.1 uncultured Mycoplasmatota bacterium
CCATTCCGTTCATACTCGCAAGTAACTCTGGATTAATATTATATCTTCTTCCAATTTCATATAAAGTATCCCCTTTTTCAACTACATAATAATTAAAATAATTTTCTGGCCCTTTAGGGACAATTACATCCATTCCTGCACGTACTTGTTCATCATAATAAATATTATTAATGCTTTTTAAAACATCAACGTTTGTATTAAAACGCTTTGCCACTTGATTTAAAGTTTCTCCGCTTTTTATAGAATATTTATCGTACATAAAATCACTTCCTAGTATAAAGTATGCTAGGCGAAAAAAATGGTTAAAAAGAATTGTCTATTAAAAAAAAGGACATAGTAAATAAAAGCACTCGCAACAAAAAAAGAGAAATTTTCTCTTTAAAAAACATAAATCATATTTTTATAATTAAAATTCCATTCAAAATTACGCATAACAAGGACCTCTCCATCACTATCAGTATAATAATATAGTTTATCCTCTATCAAATAATATACAATACTTTCATCTACATAAATAATTTCTTTTACAGACTGATTCGATAACTTAGTCTTATAATCTCCTTGTACTTTAAACAAAATACCATCTAAAAGTTCATAAGTTGTATTGAATTTGTATTGAAAATGTACATCATTATTCACCAAAGCATTCATACCAATAACTTCCCACTCACCATTATTTAAAATCCGTCCTTGATTTTTCTTAGTAATGTCGTGAAATTTCAAACGCTTAGGATCAATCTCATATTCCTTTTTATTTTTCTTATCCACTAAATAGACTTTTTTATCTGTTGTACCCAAAAAATAAGAATCGAAAGAAATTTCTTTATCTACATCTAACTCGCGTACTTTATTATTTTTGGTATTAATAACATAAAACTTACTAAAAACATATTTTGCGTTATAATCTGCTATAATCAAATAATTTCCAGTTTTAATTGCCAAAGGAATATTGTAAATATCTTCATTAAAAAGTTTTATTTCTTTTTGACTATCACCTGATAAAACAGTAAAGCCTTCATAATTCCAAATAAAATATTTTTTATTATTTAGACTATATATAGACATATTTTTAAAATTTTTTTGTTCATAAGTTATTTTTTTTCTTAATGAAGAATCTATAATTTCATCATCTTCTATTAAATGAAAACTAGCATATTCATTATTTTGAATACATAAAGGATACAAATCTAATTTCTTACCTTTAGGGACAATACATAAAGTATCTCCCTTTTCTTTTACATCTACATTTTGTATTAATTTCTTAGAATGAATATAAGATTGTTCCAAAGAAACAAAAAACTCTTTTTCCTTTACTTTAAAAATAAAATCATAACTTTTCTTTTCTTTTTGAAACTTTTCTAAAACAGTAACTTCTCCAAGACTATATTCTATTTCATAACTTTTACTACGAAAAATACCATAAAATAAAACAATCAAAATAAATACAAAAAGAATAAGTTTTCTTTTTTTAATCTTTTTGAATTTGACCATACTTCTGTTTTTCCCTCATCATAAATTCAGAAATTTGCGTTTCAATTTCAGGAAGACTTTTTTTATCCAAATTTGTAAGTATTATAACTTCTTTTACAGTATCAATTGTAATTTTACCCCATCGAATACCACGATAAATTTGCATATCGTTAAATAAATCTGGAGTAATAGAATTTAGAGAATACCCAATAAGTATCCTTTTTTGCCCAATCAAAATTCTCTTGTTTGTAAGCGCTACAATACAAGTAGAAAACCAATCAAGTGGATGTTCATTTTTCTGCCCTACAAACGCATAGATTACAACTTCCTCCGGATTTAAATGCTGTTCTATTACAGAACTATGTTTTTTCAATCGATTCCAACATACCGTCTTAGGATATTTTTTTTTAAATTCCATTACTTGCTCATACAAAGACTTCATGCGCCACCTCTTCTAAAAATATTGTAACCCTATTTTTTAAGATGTGCAAGTTTTGTTCAGTCTTTAGCAGGAATACCTACTACAGTAGTGTTATCATTTACATTGTTTAAAACAACCGCCCCTGCTCCAATGCGAGCATTTTCTCCAATCACAATATTTCCAAGTACTTGCGCATGCGCTCCCACTAAAACATTATCTTTTAAAGTAGGATGTCTTTTTCCTTTATTATCATGAATCCCACCTAAAGTAACTCCATGAAAAAGTGTCACATTATCTCCTATAATTGTCGTCTCTCCAATTACAACCCCAAATCCATGATCGATAAACAAATTTTTACCAATCGTAGCACCAGGATGAATTTCAATTCCAGTTTTTCTTTTTGCTTTCTCAGAAATAAATCTTGCCCAAAAGTAATGACGGCGTAAATATAAAAAATGAGAAATTTTATAATAAATTTGAACACGAAAACTGGGATAAAGGAATACTTCCCACAGACTTTTCAAAGCAGGATCTTTCTCTTTAATTAATGCTATTTGTTCTTTTATAAATTTCATAAATCATCAACTCTAATGTATTTTATGAACAAAAGAACAATTAGGAAAGTATAAATAACTAAAAAAATTTTATAACTATTATAACTGTTTGAACTTACAAAATTTATTTTATTTTGCCTACCTTTAATTTTTATTATTAACAGCAAGTTCATATATATTTTAAAATTAATTTCACTTCTTTTTATATGATTCATCCAAGTGTAATATTTACTTTAGAATCAGCACTACTAGTACCATTAGCATCAGAATCATTAAATGAATGAACTGTTTTAATTTTTATATTTTTGATAGTGTTGTTATCAAGTACAATATTATTCCCTGATGTAATCAATTGTTTTGTATCTATATTGAACAAATACAAAGTATATTTACTCGTTACTTTAACATACTCTGGACAATCATATAACTCTATTTTATTGGCCCAAGAATAAATATATCCTATAAACGTAATACGACTTACATCTGGCATTTCTTCTTCAGTTACTGAAGTAAACATTACATTACATTTGGTTTCATTTTCAAAATTTTCTACTTTTATTGACCAATCATTATAATCCCATACGCCATTTCCTTTGCCCCCGCAATCTACTTCTACTAGATAATTTCCTTTTTCTGGTATATGATTTACTTGGTTTCCGTCTAAAGATATTGCAAGTTCTACATCTGGCTTTCTAAAATCAGGTATTTTTCCTTGTAAAATATTAAATTCTTTTTTCTCCTCATAGAAAGCAAAGGTTTTATAAAGCGTGATTACACCTACTATCAGAAATATTCCTATTATACTTCCTAATAGGATTTTCTTTTGTTTTTGATTTTTATTAAACTTTTTAATTTCACCTGGATTACTTTCTAATGTACCCCCCCCC
>CAMYTM010000139.1 GCA_947297555.1 uncultured Mycoplasmatota bacterium
CAATTGGGTACTTCATATCGTCTTAGCAATGCAGGAAATTCATTTTTTCATTTTGAGATTAATTCTCGTTTTAATAGAGAAGAGATTGCTTACTATAATAATTACATTTTTAATTATTCGTTTTTCGAAATTAATCGTTCTACATTTCCTTCTAATTATGAACTTTTTGGAAATTTACCAGTACAAGAAAATGAAATTGTTATTACGCAATATCTGGCTGATATGATTCTTTACTATGGCATTTTAGAAGGAGAGCAAGTAATTCGTTTTTCTAATTATGGAGAAATTCTTGCTTCGGATTATTTTCATTTTAATGGAATTTCTGTTAAAATTTCCGGTATTTTAAAACAGAATATTCAAAATTATGAGAACTTAAAACAAATCTCTTATGAAGAAGCAATGCATCAGTATTCTCGCTTATATGAGTTATTTCAATATGATATTCTTATTTCATGTACTCATGTTTATGTATCCCCACAATTTAAAAATTTAATAGCAGAAGAAATTGAAAAATCTATATCTAGCGCCTATCTGTTTGAAAATGATAAAAAGAAGTTGGAAGACATTTTTAAAAAGTTTCCTTTAATAAATAGTAAAATTACTGGTGAAACGCCATATTCTGAGAGTATACGTAATCTTTTAGAAACAATAGATATTGTATCCATTTTGTTTAAAGTTGTTTTTTGTATAGCCTTTGTGCTTGCTATTTTAGTTTTGATTAATTACATAGAAAACAGTCGTTTTTCCCATCGGAAAGAAATTATGATTTTAAAATGTTTAGGATTTCCTAATCGTTGTATTACGACAATTTATTTTTTAGAAACTTTATTTATTACAACTTTTTCTTGGATATGTAGTTTTTGTGTTGCTTTCATTTGTTGTTTTATTGGAAATCAAAAAGTTTCTGAATTTTTGCAGTTTAAATTTCATCCCTTTACAATATTATTAGGAAATATTTTGTTTATTATTTTGGTTAGTATTTGTATTTGTTTTATTATTAGTTATTTTTTGATAAGAAAAATTGGAAAAATGCAGCCTATTGACATTATGAAGGATGGTTTTAAATAGTGCGAATAAAAGAGTTCAACAATAAAATCACTAAAAAGAAAAATTGCAATTGCTTTTTCTTTTTTTAATTTAAGCATAAGAACAAAAGTCGTTTTTAATTTAAATAAAAGAAAATCAATTTCATCTAAAACCTGATAGTATTAAAAGTGTATTTTTTATATAAGAAATGTCACTAAAAACCATAGAAAGCCCTTGAAATCAGTTGTTAAACTCATTCTTATCGTGCTATAATTGTATTTATAAGAATGAAGGGATAAAATATGGCACAGAAAAAGCAAGAAAAATTTAGTTCTAAAAATGTAAAAGTAAATAGGGATGAACTTTCAATTACGAAGATAGGAGAAATAACGACGACAGAACAAAGTTCTACTTTTGTTTTAATATTATTTGGATGTATACTTGTTTTTATTTTCTTTTTACCAACGATTGTAAATTGGATTAAAGGATCAGATGATAAACCGGATTATAGTATACTGGAGAATAATAAGGATTCAAATAAAACAGAAAAGCCAGATACACCTATTCAAGGAGCAGTAGAAGATTACTATAATTTTAGTGATACATTATCGATTTCTTTAGAAGCAGGTATTACTATCTCTAATTTTATTATGAATGCAAATGGGCTTTCTTTTACAGTATCAAATACTAATGAAACACGTTTTTATTTTAATAAGGATAATTACTTTTTGGAATTATATACAGAGGATAATACTCTTTTAGAAAGAATTATTTTAAGTGATGTAGTAGTAGCAAGCAAAAATAATATGGTTTTAGAGTTTGCCATTTCTGATACTACTCGTAATAGTATGAAAAAATTATTGTTTGTAAAAAAAGATAGAGTTATGTATCCAGATATTTTACTTGAAAAGAATGAAAACCAGGAAGAATTTTTAACATGTATAAAAGGTGGAGAAACAATAACTTATACTTTTAAAGAGTCAAAGTTAAATAGGATTACAGAAGCAATCAATTATGATATAACAAATCCTAATTATTCTGTGCTTCTGGAACAATGGAAAACAGATTCTGAAAAATTAAATTCTGTGGAAGGTATTACATCTATATTTGTAAATACAGGAAATGGATTTTTAGTGAATACAGTAATAGATTTAAAAAATGTTAAGAATTCTAATTTAGAGAGTACGCATTATTATCCTAATGAAACCTTTGCTAAGGTTGTTAAATTTGAAATGGAAGCACGAGGTTTTCAATGTAAATAAAGGAGGGAATTACAAGTGGATTACTTAATAGAAATAAAAGACTTTCATGGACCACTTGATTTATTGTTGCACTTGGTTCGTTCTACCGAAATGGATATATATGAAATTGATACAAGTGTTATTATTGAAGAATATTTAAACTATATTGAGCGAATGCAAAATTTAAATATAGATGTTGCCAGTGAGTTTCTAGTGATGGCTGCTACTCTTGTACATTTGAAAAGTAAGATGTTGATTGGGGCAACGGAAGAAAAAGAAGAGGAAGAGACAGAATTTGAAATTAATAGTGAAGAGGAATTAAAAACGCGTATTTTAGAGTATGAAAAGTATAAAAATATGACAGAAGTTTTTAAAGAATTAGAGGAAAAAAGAGGAGACTTTTTTACAAAAGAGCCAGTGTCTTTAAAGGAATATAGCGAAAATAGTTTGAAAAATGATGGAAGTATTACCATTGATGATTTAGTTAATGCTTTACTTGCTTATCAAGAAAGATTAAATGAGCAAAAACCAATCCATACTAAAATAACAAAGAAAGAGTTGAGTGTAGAGGATCGAATGGTTTCCATAAAGGATAAGTTGAGAGTTGGAAAGAAAATGGATTTTTTGGATTTGTTCGAGGAAGTCACAAAGGAATATTTTATTGTGACATTTCTGGCAATTTTACAAATGAATAAAAATGATGAAATTAATCTTTATCAAGAGAAGAACTTTGGAAATATTATCGTGGAAAGTAGATGAAGTAAATGAATTTGATGGGTGTTTTAGAAGGAATCTTATTTGTTGTAGGAGATGAAGGAATTACATTAAATAAGATTTGTGAAATTATGGATATTTCTTTAGAAGAGGCTAAAAATTTATTAAAAGAATTGCGAGGCACTTATGAAAATGATGCAAGAGGTATACGTATTAGTTATTTAGGAGATTCTTTTAAATTAACAACGAAACAAGAGCATAAAGAATATTATAAGAAATTGGTTGAAAATCCTGAAAATAATTTACTTAGTTCTTCTGCTTTAGAAGTTTTGGCAATCGTTGCTTATAAT
>CAMYTM010000140.1 GCA_947297555.1 uncultured Mycoplasmatota bacterium
GTTGGGAGGCTTTTCTTTTCTTCTTTTTTCATTTCTTTCCTCCATCTATTTTCTATATTTAGTATAACACGAATCCGTTTATATTGTACATTTTTTCTTAAAACAAAAAGAAACATTTTATGCTCTCTTAATAATTATAAAAGTAAAAACTACTTTTATTCTATTTCTTTTAAATATATTGAAGATTTTTGTAAATACTTAAATTGCACTCCAGGCAAATTATTTACTTTGAATAATAAAGATAAAAAAAATCAGAAATATTTATTCTAACTTTTTATTTACTTTTACAAATTACTTTATATTTTTTCTCTTCCAAGTAGAAAATCAATTGCGCTTATTTGTTTTATCTCATTGTAATTTGCTGTATCATAATCAAGCGTAATAATAAATTTTGGATAGTTGTCTTTTATATTTTCTAATGGTATTAATTCCTCCTTCATTTTTAAGAACAAAGTCAATTTCTTTATCCTCCCATTTTCCTACATAAATCTCATAACCTTGTCTTTTTAGTTCTAAGAAGATAATATTTTCTAAAATACTACCATTATCTCGTATTTCTCCTAAAAGATAATGTCTAAGACCTAAATCACAAACATAATATTTATCTCCAGTTTTTAAGTAGTCCCTTCCTTTAATATCATATCTAGATACCTTATATATAATGTAACTATCCATTAAATTCGTTAAATAGTTTTCAATGGTATTTACTGAATTTTTTCTATTATTTGTATTTAAAGTATTACTAATTTTATTAGTAGATACCATTTGACCTATATTATCAAAAATAAAATGAATTAAACTATCTAAAATCATAACATCTTTTATATTATTTCTTGAGATTACATCTTTTTTTAATACTGTATTATATACTCCGTCTAAATAATTTCTGATTAGATTTTTATCATTATCTAAATTTAATATATATGGCAAACCACCATTTTCTATGTAATTTTGATAAATTTTCAACTCATTTTTCATATCTGTTATTTCATAATTTTCTTTCAAAGCATAAAAGTAAAGTTTTTTCACTTAAATGAAAAAACTTTTGAAATTTATATACTTTTTTCATTTTGGATTTATAACAAAAAAAAATTAGTCTATTTCTAAACTAATTCAATTCTAACTTGTAAAGCGTCATCGCCAATTCTTTCTTTTAATTTAATGATTCTTGTATATCCACCATTACGTGTTTCATATCTTTTAGCAAGTTCATTAAATACTTTATCCACACACTCTTTATTGTTATAAACAAATGCAAGGGCTTTTCTACGAGATACCAATGTTCCTCGTTTTCCATATGTAATCATTCTATCAACAAATTTTCTTACCTCTTTTGCTTTTGCTTCAGTTGTTACAATTCCTTCATTCATAATAACTTCAACAGTTAAACCTGCAAAAATGCTATGTCTTTGTCTTGTTTCTCTTCCAAGTTTTCTATATGCCATAATAATCCTCCTTAATCGCGAAATTTAAGTCCCATTTCTACAACTTTATCTAAAACTTCTTTTAAAGATTTCTTACCTAAGTTGCGAATCTTGGTAACTTCTACTTCTCTTTTTGAAATTAAATCTTGAACGGTATGAATACCAGCTCTTTTTAAACAGTTATATGCTCTTACTGAGAACTCAATTTCTTCGATTGGTGTCTCTAGCGTTTTTGTAATGGTATCTACTTTCTTTTCAGCCATTAATCCAGAAATATCACTAATTGAATTTAAATCTGCCACAATATTAAAATGCTCAATTAGAATTTTTGCAGATAATGCCATACATTCTTCTGGTGTAATACTTCCATTAGTATTGATACGCATAATTAATTTATCATAATTTTCGTTATGTCCTACACGAGCATTTTCAGTTTCATAAGAAACTTTTTCAACTGGTGAATATAACGAGTCAATAGCAATTACACCTACTTTTTTAGTATCTAATAATAATTGATTTTCTTTTGCATCTACGTAACCTTTTCCTGTAGAAACTGTTAATTCCATATCAATTTTTCCACCTTCAACAAGATTACATATTACTAAATCCTTGTTTATAATTTCTAAATCTGCATCTACTTCAATGTCTCCAGCCAATACTGGCCCAGGTGTAGATTTAGATAAACGAACTACTTTATTTTCTTCTGTATGATTTTTAAGAACAACACTTTTAAGGGCTAGAATAATACTTGTAACATCTTCATAAACACCTTCAATTTTTTGAAACTCATGTAATACACCTTCAATTTTAACGCTTGTAAATGCACATCCAGGTAAACTTGATAACATTACTCTTCTAAGAGCGTTTCCAATTGTAGTTCCAAATCCTCTTTCTAAGGGTTCTAATACAAATTCTCCGTAGTGAGAATCTGTCATATATTCTGTTATTTTGTATTCTGGTTTTTCAAATTTAATCATTTCTATATTCTTCCTCTCATACATTAATTTCTAGGACGTTTTGGGGGACGACAACCATTGTGTGGTACTGGAGTTTCGTCTTCAATACTTACGACTTCTAATCCTGCTGCTTGTAAAGAACGGATTGCAGTATCTTTACTTGCTCCAAGCCCTATTACTTTAACATCAACCTTTACTACTCCTGCATCTTTTGCTTTGGTTGCAGCAGATTCTGCAGCCATACCTGCTGCATACGGTGTTTTCTTTTTACTTCCTTTATAACCGATAGTTCCAGCAGATGCCCAACTAATTACATTTCCATCTTTTTCTGCAATAGTAACAATTGTATTATTGTATGTACATTGAATGTGTGCAACAGCCTCAGGAATATTTTTCTTAACTTTTCTTTTTCTTCTGTTATATGCCATCTCGTACCTCCTATTTACCTACTTTTTTCTTATTTGCTACAACTTTACCTTTACCCTTACGAGTACGTGCATTTCTACTAGTTCTTTGTCCTCTTACTGGTAAGCCTTTTTTATGTCTAATTCCTTGGTAGCAATTAATTTCCATTTTATTTTTAATAGACATTTGTACATCACGACGTAAATCTCCCTCTACATCGTATTTTTCAATTTCTTTACGAAGAGATGCTATTTCATTATCTGTTAATTCTTTGATTTTTTTTGTTGGATTCACATTTGCACCTTCACAAATTGTTTTTGCAAGGCTTCTACCTATTCCATAGATAGCTGTTAGTCCAATACAAACATGTTTTTCATTTGGTAATTCAATATTTTTAATTCTTGCCATATAATCCTCCTATTTCCCTTGTGTTTGTTTGTGTTTTGGATTTTCACAAATAATCATATTTTTTCCTTTTCTTTTAATTTTTTTACATTTATTGCAGATTGGTTTTACAG
>CAMYTM010000141.1 GCA_947297555.1 uncultured Mycoplasmatota bacterium
ATTATCAATTTCCTCTTTCTTTTTTTGCATATCCCTTTGCATTTTTTGGGCTTGTGCCATTAAATTTTGCATATTCATTCTTTTTTCCTTCTTTCTTATCTTCTATTTTATTTCTACATGATCCTCATTAAAAATTGCCAAAATATCTGTATAATCAGTATATTGTGCCTCTTTATCTCTTGAAGAGTCATTTATCATGGATGTTTGTGTATTCTCTTTCTGTGGATAACTTGGTTCGTCCATAATTTTATAAACATATTTTTCTTTCATATTTTTAATATATTCTTTTTTATTCTTATCCCATTCAATGAAAGATAACGCTATAAATTGCATTTTATTTCCTATTGCTTCTTCATATTTCGCCTCTATTTTTTCAAGCATATTATTAAATCTATCTACAATACTTTCTTGATTATCAATAATAATATTAATAGTAGAAGAAGCAAGTACCAATTCAGAATCTATAACAATAGACTTAATTTCATCTGTTGGAGATAAACTATTATTAAATTGTAACCATTTTTCTTTACTACTTAATAATAAACTTTTATCTGCTTCTGCGAAACAATTATTAACTCTCACTATCTTTAATTGTTCTAAATAGTCTATATATTTTTGATCTGGCATAGATACATCTATCTGTTTTTCTTCGACATTTTTTTCTTGATTCTTTTCTTTAGACTCCTGTATAGTTTCAGTCTTGGCTTCTAACAAAGGTTCTTTCTCCATTTTTTGATCATTCTCTACCTGAGTATCATCATCCAAAACATTTTGATTCCCCCCACAAACATTAACGTTTTGAATTAAAATCAAAAAAATTAAACTAAAAGGGTCAACATTAATATTTATCTTATTAATTAATTCATTCAATTCTAATATAGTATCTTTTAACTTTAAATACTCTTCATGATTGTTCTTTGCTTTAAACTCTACTGCTTCTTTAAAAAATCGATCAATTAATTTTTTTAAAAACACCTTATAATCCATTGAAGACTTTTCCATACTATCAAATATATGTTTTAATTGTTCATAACTATTATCCAAATAATACTTCACTATACTTTGAATTTGAATCATTGAAACAGATCCATAATTATTTAAAACCGTATTCAAATCAATACTGTCATTACTTGTAGATAATTGATTTAAAATACTCAAAGCATCTCTACAACCACCTTCAGATAAATAAGCAATTTCTTCAATCGCTTCATCCGTTATGGAAATTTTTTCTAAATTTGCAATGTTTTTCAAATGATTAGAAAGTTCTGCATCCGATAATTTTTTAAAATCATATCTCTGACATCGTGATAGTATTGTAATAGGTACACTCTCAATATTAGTAGTTGCAAGTATAAAAACAATATGACTTGGAGGTTCTTCTAAAGTCAATAACAAGGCATTAAAAGCACTTTGAGATAACATATGAACCTCGTCGATTATATAAACTTTATATTTGCTATAAGATGGAGCAATCTTTACATTGTTGATAAGTTCTCTAATTTCATCAACACCATTATTAGACGCTGCATCAATTTCAATAATATCCGCATTATGATGAATATTTTGACAACTATTACATGTTCCACATGGAACACCCTCTTTTGGATGTTCACAATTAATCGTTTTTGCAAATATTTTAGCAGTACTAGTTTTTCCAGTACCTCTAGGACCAGTAAATACATAAGCATGAGATATTTTATTACTCGTCACTGCATTCTTAAGCATTTCAATAGAATACTTTTGACCCACTATTTCATCAAATGTAGTTGGTCTGTATTTTCTATAAAGAACTTTATAATCATTTGCCATAGGAATCCCCTCACATGAACAATTATAGCATAAAAAAACAATTTATCATCGCATATTTTGAAAAAAATCGGATAATAATTGTTGATAAGTATCTATACTACTATTATATTTCATTTGACTACTATTAGTTTTTGAAAATTCATGTTTATAGTCTAATTTATCAAGCAAATAATAAACGTTTTGAATACGACTTTGTTTAATAACTTCCATACACATATTGCAGGGTTTCAAAGTCACATATAAATCACAATCAGACAAATTCCAACGTTTTAATTTTTTAGCCGTCTCACGAATACATAAAATTTCAGCATGAGCCATGATGTCCTTTGTTTTTTCCTTTAAATTATATTTTTTAGAAATTATCTTATTTTTCTGAACCATCACTGCCGAAACAGGAATTTCCCCTTTCTTATAAGCCTGAGTTGCTAACTTAATTAACATCTTAACAATATCTTCATCTATCATAATAATCACCTTTAAAAAACAAATAAAAAGTGCACACGAACAGAGACTGATGTGGCTGCTATCTTCCGATTCTGACCAGATTACAATATATTCGTTGCACAAATAGATAATAACAGTTTTTTTCTTTTTTTTCAATAAGTTTCACGTGAAACATTTTAATAAATTTTATAAAATGTTACAATTTAAAAAAGAAAGGAATATTAAATAATGGAATTAGTAGATATAGTTGATAGAAATGGAAACCCGACTCGTCAAATTATAGATAAAGAAGAAGCACATGCAAAAAATCTTTTACATAATGGCGTAATCATTTTTGTTATTAACAATAAAAACCAAATTTTATTATCAAAAAGAAGTAAGAACAGAAAATATAACCCTAACAAGTGGGAAGTATGTGGCGGGCATGTTCATGCTGGAGAAAAATTAGAAGAAGCAGCAATACGTGAAATTACTGAAGAATTAGGTTTAAATAAAAATGAGATTATATTAAGTCCAATTTTATATAAAGAATGTTCTCAAAATAAAATAGATTCTCACATTTTCTATTACTTCTTCATTAAATGCGATAAAAAGGAATTGGAATTTAAAATTCAAAAAGAAGAACTTTCAGAAGTAAAGTGGTTTGCAATCGACGAAGTAATTCATTTAATCAATAAAGAAGACGACACAATACTTTTCACAAAAGAAAGATTAAAAATAGTTGAACAATTAAAAAAATTATAAACAAAAAAATATGTTTCACGTGAAACATATTTTAATTTTCTTCATCCACAGAATCATCTGCTTTTAAATCTTCCTGAACCGTATCATGATCTATTACTGTATCTAATTGATTTTGTTCATCATTGTTCATTTCTTCTTGATTTCCTTGACTTGAAAAACTTTCCACCTTTTTTTCAGCAGTTTCTGTTTCTTCCAAATCAGCGACATCTGGTGTTTTCTCCACTAAACTAATATTGGATACTTCCTGATCCCCCTTCAAATTAATAACTCTAACTCCTTGCGTAACTCTACCAAGAGTATTAATT
>CAMYTM010000142.1 GCA_947297555.1 uncultured Mycoplasmatota bacterium
AGTTTATACTCGTCATTGAAGGGGGAAATTTATGGTCTTTATAATCAAAATGATGAGTTATTACAAAAATTGGTAGTGGATGAAAAGTGTTCTGCGGCTTCTTCACGTAATTTGTTGATTGGAAAGTATTATCTTCAAGAAGTAAAAGCTCCAAAAGGATACAAGTTAGATTCTAAAAAGTATCATTTTGAAGTGACAAAAGAAAATGCGGATATTGGTGTTTTTCTTGACGTTTTTGATGAAATCTATAAAACTCGTTTCATTATAAATAAAAGTTATTTATATTTTGATGATGTAAAACCAGAAAGCGGTGCTATTTTTGAAATATATTATAAGTCTAATCATAAACTTGTGAGTACTTTAGCAGTTGGTGAAAATGGTTTTGCAGAGGTGCATCTTCCTTATGGAGAATATGTTATTCGTCAAGTCAGTGGTCAAGTGGGGTATCATTTTGTTTCGGATATTTTTCTTAAAGTAGATGAAACAACAGAAAGTAGAACTTATATGTCACTTTTAAATAAACCTTATCGAGGTAATCTTGAATTTTACAAAATAGATACAGCGACTGGGAAGTTTTTGCCCAATGTTTTGATTGAAGTATATAATGAAGTAGAAAAATTAGTGTATAGGGGACTTACCGATGAAGAAGGAAAAATTGTTTTGAGTTCACTTCCCTATGGAAGGTATTCCATTTTGGAGAAAAAAGCATTAAAAAATTATGTTCTTTCTCAAGATAGACTTTACTTTGATATTAAGGAAGAAAATGAAAATGTACAAGTAATTATGGGAAATGAAAGAATTGTACATGTTCCAGATACAGGAAAATCTACTTCCCATTATGATTTTGCTTTTTCCTTTGTGTTATTTTTAATAGGAATAGGAATGGTTTTATATGGCAAAGAAAAAATATAGGCACTTTCTATTTTTTTTACTTATTGTTTTTTTAGTTCTGTTTATGCATACTCTTTCTTATTTTGAAAGTACAAAACTTGAAGAATTAGCAGAAGTTTTACAAGAAAATTCAATTGTCAATATAGGAAAGTTGGAGAAGAAAAAGAAGTATGTGGGTATTTTAGAAATTCCTAAGATTAGTTTAAAAAAAGGTTTTTATAATATAGGTTATAAGGAGAACACTGTGGATAAAAATTTAGAAGTGATTGAAACTTCTGTAATGCCTAATCAAAAGTATAGTAATTTGATACTCGCTAGTCATAGCGGGAATAGTCCTATTTCTTATTTTAAAAATTTGTATAAGTTAGAACTGGGGGATATTGCTTATGTGTATTATGAGAATAAGTACTATACTTATCAACTTGTAAATGTGTATGATGAAGATAAAGATGGAACAATTCTTATTAGAACGAGTAGTTTGGATACCAATCTAACTTTAATTACTTGTGATAAAAATAAAAAAGATACACAAAATGTGTATGTCTTTACGCTTCTTAATGATTTAGAAGAATTTCAGCAATAGCCTCCCAGTTATCAACACGAATAACATTTTTTTCTTTTAGTATAGTTTCAGGTATGTTTTTGTTATGGTAAGCCGTTATTAAAAGTTTTGTGTCAGCATTTTCTAAATTGTCTATTTTATCGTCTATTTTTATATCTGTTGGGATAACGTCTTTTCTGCTTGTAAAAATAAAGTTTTCAGGTTTTATAAAAGGTAAGTTTTTGATTAGCCAGTTATGTTTATGAACAAGAATTTCAGAACAGATTTCCAGGTTACGATGGTCAATATAAGCACTACATATGAAAACTTCGTAATATTTGTTTAATTGTTCGATTATTTGTATAGCATTTTCGTTTGTTTTTCCATAATCATAAATATTGATTTTATTATAAAAGTAATTTAAATATTCCTCTAGTAGTTCTTCTGGTACTATATCATCTACCCAATATTTTTTTATGTCTTGGTAGGTATAGTTTGTATGTAAGTATTCATTTACAACTTCTAAGTAACAATCAACTAGAATTGTATCGTCTATATCGATTAATATTTTTTTCACTAGTTTCTCACCCTATTGTAATGATAGCACTCTAATGTATATTTTCTCAATCATTTCTTTTTTTGATGTGTCAATCTTTTCTAAGTTTATGTTTTAATTTTAAAGTAATTGAAATTTGTTTTTTATTGTTTTAAAATAAAATTAGAAAAATAAGTAAAAAGATATATGATTGAAATACTAAGGTAGATGAAATATTAAATTCAAATATTTTTGTTAATAGATAGTTTTCAAAGTTTGTAGAGAAATTAAGTTTATTCACAAATCAACAATTTTCTAAAAAGGATGTTTTAAATTGTTTTAATCTTGTTACTTTAGTTCATGCGGAACTTAATGAAATGAGTAAAAAAATTATATCAGTGAAGATAAGAAAACAAAATATTTAGAAAGCAATTTGAAGATATTATTGAACAAAAAGCAAGCGATTATATTCCGAGAGAAAATTCTCCATCGCTTTGATTAAGTAATTAGAATTGTTAAGTAATGGATAAAAAGGGGTATTTCCTTTTTAATTTATAATATAATGTTATTAATTTGTCTTACTTTGTTTTATTTTCGCTTTTGAAAATTTTGTGAAAAATACTTGTTTACAACTCAAAATTCTTTTGATATAATCTTTTGTAGAATATGGGAGTGATTAGTATGAAGGCATTATCACCTGAAGTTAGTGCTTTACTAGACAAATTGTATAATTTAAGAGGAGACGATGGTGTTGTTTTAGTTGAAATGAACAGACAACGTAACAGAGCTGTAGAGACAAAAACAAGAACAACAGAAGAAAAGAAGGAACTTCAAGCCAGAATTGCAGGATTGGAGAAACTTTATAATGATTTAAATAGTCAAGGTGAAAAGTTGACTACTCTTTTGTCTGAGATAGATCGTAACGATTATGCTACAGTTTTAGATCGTTTAGATATTGATTTTAATCCACAAGAATTGGTAGATAAATTGAATAAATCTTTGCCCCGTACTATCGACTCTGTTACCTTGGATACAAAAAAGGCCGAAAAACAATTAGTTAGAGTAGAAGAAGAAATGAATCATGCTATTGCGACTATTGATGAACTTAGTATACGTCGTGATGCGGCTTTGGCAAATCAAGAAAAATTGAATGAATATTTTGAACTTGCCTTGTCCGGTAGAATTAGCATTACAAGAGATTCTATTGTTTCATTACTTGAACAATTTAACTTTACTGATGAAGAAAGAAGAGAGGCTGCTAAGATATTGATGTTCCCCGAAGATGCTTTGTTTGCTTATGAGGAAAGAGTTCGTGAAAGAGAAC
>CAMYTM010000143.1 GCA_947297555.1 uncultured Mycoplasmatota bacterium
AAACCGAACCAAAAATGGAAGGTAGAAGTATGTATATCATTTTGGCACCAAAAAAAGAAAAGTAAGAAAGAAGGATGTAAAATGGCAAAGGGACCAAAACAAAAAACTCATAAAGCAAGTAGCAAAGTATTTAAAAAACGTGCAAATGGTACACTTTCTTATAAGAAAAGTGGCGGAAACCATAAAACAAGTAAAGACAGTGCAAAACAAGTTAGACAAAGAAGAAATAAAGGAACATTAAGTAAAGGAGATACTGACAGAATTAAGTCAGTAATCTAGTAAGGAGGGTATAAAAGATGACAAGAGTTAAAGGTGGAACAGTTTCTAAAAATCGTAGAAGAAAAGTACTAAAACAAGCAAAAGGTTATTTTGGAAGTAAACACAGACTTTATAAAACAGCACAGGAACAAGTTTTTCATAGTGGAGAATATGCTTATCGTGATAGAAGAACGAATAAAAGAAATTTTAGAAAATTATGGATTACAAGAATTAATGCTGGATGTCGTGAAAATGATATCAGTTATTCTAAGTTTATAAATGGACTTAATATTGCAGGAATTGAAGTAAATAGAAAGATGTTATCTGAACTTGCTATTGATGATGCTGTATCTTTTGCAGAGTTAGTAAATGTTGCAAAAGAAGCATTAAAAAGTGGTAAAAAAGCATCTTCAAAAGAAGTAGTTAAAGAAGAAAAGAAAGTTGCTTCAACTAAAAATGAGGAGAAAAAAGAAACTTCTAAAAAGGAAGAAACAAAAGATTATAGTAAAATGACTTTAGCAGAATTAAAAGCAGTAGCGAAAGAACAAGGTGTTAAAGGCTATTCTACTATGAAAAAAGAGGAGTTAATTAGTAACATAAAATAAATATCCGAGAGGGTATTTTTTTATTGAAATATACCGAGGATAGAGTATAATAATGATATTCTTTAAAGGAAAAGTGTAAATTTATGAAATATGATAATACAATTATTTATAATGGCAAAGAATGTAATGCTTTAGAAGTTATTAGAAAATTAGGTTTAAATCATACTATTTATTATAAGAAGAGGAAAGAAGGATTGTCTGCTCAAGAGGCTTTTTTGTACTGTTGGAATTATAAACACCATGTTACAATAAAAAATATTGCAGAAAAAGCAAATGTATCTGCGAAAGTAATGAGTAGAGGACTAAGAAACGGATTATCTAAAGAAGAACAACAAGAAAAAAGAGAAAAGCGAATCCAGACACTCAAATATTTACGTGAAATTGGTTTACCTAAGGAATACAATAGTTTAACGGATTTTTGTAATCGTGAGCAATTAAATATGTCTGTTATTTATAAACAAATTCAAAATGGTTTAAATTTATATGAAGCAGTTCAAAATTCGTTTTTCATAAAAGAAGTAAATGTTAGAAAAAGTGCTAAATTGTTTGGTGTTCAATTAAAATCAATTGCTCAAAAATATAAATTAGACCCAAATCAAATCAATTTTTGGATAAGAAATGGTTTTGATTATCAAGATGCAATTGAAAGAGAAGTTTTTACTCGTATTTTTGGTTTTAATACAAATGGTTGGAGAACTATTAATTTGTGGAAAATCTATCAAAATGAATTTTTAAAAGATGTAGATATTCAAGATAAAGTGACAGATGAAGAATTAGAAAATTTTGTAATCATTTATAATCGTATGAAACATATAAAAAAAGATTTTGTTTATTATGAATTTTTAGAAAGTGTCGGAATTTCTGTGTATCAGTTATTAAGCCTTGATGAGCGAGTCCAAGATGTTTTATTAATTGATGCAAATGTTTCCTTTACTTTAAGCGAATTATATTACATATTAGATTTTGAACATGGTTTCATGAGTGAATTTACTTATATTGAAACACATCATATGTGGATATATAGTGGCAATAGAGAAGTATTAAAAAAGATAAAGAAACCAAGCGATTAAGCTTGGTTTTCTATATAATAAGCATAATATTCATCAAAGGTAATATTTTCTTCATACATTTTAGTTGCTACTTCAATTCCCACGTAACGCCAGTGCCACGATTCAAAACTATAACCCGTTAAATATTCTTTATCTTCAGGATATCGTTCAATGAATCCATACAAATGAGCATTATTTTTTAACCATGTATAAGCAGGGGAATCTTTGAATGTAGAAGTAGCTTGATTTCCAACTTCAAATACATCAATCGCAAGTCCTGTTTGATGTTCAGAGTGTCCTGGTCTTGCTGCTACTTTATCAGCTTCTTTCATGCCACTACTTGCTTTTATATTGTTATAAACTCTTTCTTGTGTTGCAAGATCACGATAACTAGAATTTACTATTAAGGTTAATCCTTCATTTTTAGCGCTGTTCCACATGGATACATAAGCATCATTTGCTTCTTTCGTCATTTTATTTCCATTATAAGAGTAGCGAATGCTAATATCAGATATATCTATGGGCTCAAAATCGTCAGGAAGAGTGTAATATTTGTTTACGTTTATTAAAATACCTAGTGAAGTATCAGTTGGAATATCTTGTTCATAAAATTCATAATCTCGATTCACATTTACGATTGCTATTACGTCTTTTATCGTAGTATCTTTGTTTTTATCTTTATATTTTAAGTAACGTTCTAAATTTTTATGAATATAGTATTTTTCTTGAATTAATTCTACAATAGTTGTATTCTTTTCTCTTAAAAGAATAGAATTTAAAATTTCATCTTCTTTATAAAAATCTACTAATTTCTTGGCTTCTTCTAGATTATATCCATGTTCTATAAGTTTATATTCATATGTTTGCCTATATTGATAATCATTATAAAAATTTAGTCCTAAAATACTTCCAACAATGAGAATAATTAATACAACAATCCCTCTGTACATCACTTTCTTTTTTAGTTTTAATTTGCTCATTTTATCCTTCTTTCTAGTATAGGAACATTATAACACAGTCGCAAACTATTTACAAAGAGGAAGAGTTGTAGTATTATGTTTATATGATAGTAGGAGGTCTTAGTAGTGATGAATAAAAACAAGCAAGTATTGGAATTGTGTCCTAATTTCTATCGTATTATTAATTTTGAATATTTTGAAGAAGATTTAGTAAGTGAAAAAATAATTAAAATATATGAGGATTTTATCTTTAAAGCCGATATTAAAAATGATGAGGATGTTAAAATTGTAAAAAAAATTGATTATGTTCTCGGAAAATATATTGATGATAATTTGTTTCGAAGAAAAATGCAAAAAGAAATTTTTAATGTAAAGATAACTAAAACTTATAAGAATAAATTACGTACTGTGGTAGAGAG
>CAMYTM010000144.1 GCA_947297555.1 uncultured Mycoplasmatota bacterium
TTACTGGTGTTACTTTGCCATTTTTATCATATGGAGGTTCTTCTTTGCTTGTTAGTATGGCAAGTGTAGGAATTATATTAAGTATTAGTAGGAAGTGAATAAAGTTAGAAATGTAGTTATTTTACAGTTTTCCATATATTTGCTAATAAGTTTTCTTAATTTGTAGTATAATTGTGGTAGGTGATACTATGAATATAATTGTTTCTGCTGGAGGTAGTGGGGGTCATATTTATCCTGCTCTTTCTATAATAGAAGAGTTTCAAAAACGAGATAAAAATGTAAAAGTTTTATATATTGGTACACACAATCGTATGGAAAAGCAAATTGTTCCAGAAAAAGGAATTCCTTATGAATCGTTAGAGATTTATGGATTTACAAAAGATATAAAGCGTGATATTAAAAATGTTTTTTTAATTCGTAAAGCCGAAAAAAAGTGTTTACATCTTATGAAAAGTTTTCAACCAGATGTAGTGATTGGGGTAGGAGGATATGTAACCTATCCTGTTATTAAAACGGCAAAAAAATTAGGAATTAAAACCTTTATTCATGAACAAAATAGCCGTCCTGGGAAAGTAAATTATTTAGTCAGTCGCTATGCTGACTTAGTAGGAGTCACTTTTAAGAGTTCTATGGAATATTTAAAAAAGGCTAAAAAAATTATTTATACAGGACATCCCTCTTTAGATGGGGCCTTACATACAAAAAAAATAGATAAAACTTTGCTTGGATTTAGTGTTTCAAAAAAATTAGTAGTTTACGTGGCGGGAAGTTTAGGAAGTTCTTCTTTGAATCAAAAAATGCTTTCTTTTTTAAATAGTGATTTACACAATTCTTATGAAATATTGTATATTGTTGGAAGTAATATAAATATTGAAGAATTCAAGAAAAGTCTTACGAATACCAAAGGAGTTAAAATTATTCCTTATTTCGATAACTTGCCTGGCATTATGGCTTCTAGTGATTTAGTGATTTCAAGAGCAGGAGCAGGAACTTTATTTGAAATTATGGGTCTAGAAAAACCAAGTATTATTATTCCAAGTCCTAATGTTGCCAATAATCATCAGTATTACAATGCAAAAGAGTTAGAAGAAAATCAAGTCATTGAAGTATTAGAAGAAAAAGAAATAACGAAAGAAGTGTTGGCAGAAAAAATTAATATTTTACTAAACAATCCAGAAAAAATAAAAGTATTAAAAGAAAATATGGCAAAATATAAGCAAATAAAACCAAGTGAAACAATTTATAAAGCAATTAAAGAACTAACAAAATAGTCGAAAAGTAGGTGGCAAAAGATGAAAAAGAATGAGCAAAAAAAAGTAAAATGGCATATTAAATGGAAGGCTTTTTTTGTTTTTGTTATGATTATTGTTTTTCTTTCTTCTTTTGTTTATTATATATCTAATTTACACATTCAGCATATCTATATTTCAGGAAATTATGATGTAAAAGATTATGAAATTATCGAAGTGGCGGGACTAAAAGCCTATCCTAAAATGTTTAAATATACAACTAGTACTATGGAAAAAAATATTTCTACTCTTGATTTAATAAATAAAGTAGAAGTTAAGAAAAATCTTTTTGGAAAAGTGAGTATTTTTGTAGAAGAAGCCCATGTTCTTTTTTACAATCGAAATAATTCTACTTATGTATTATCAAATGGCGCAGAAACTGTAAAAGGAAATTACGAAGGAATTCCCTTTTTGATTAATTATGTAAAAAGTGACGTGTATGAACGTTTAGTAAAAGAACTTGCCAAAGTAAAGAAAGAATCTTTAGCCCTTGTTAGTGAAATTGAATATTCTCCAAGTAAAAGTGGAGACATTATTCTTGATGATACAAGATTTTTACTTCGCATGAATGATGGAAATGAGGTTTATATTAATTTAGTAAATATTGACAGACTTGATATGTATGCGCTATCTTATACTACATTAACTCAAAAAGGAATTCTCTATTTGGATTCTGATAATGGTGGAGCATGGTTTCAAAATAAGGAGAGTACACAATAAGTATGGAAGTAGTTAAGATTAATTATAATACTTTAATGGAAGAGAAACTAAAGAGTTTTAGAGAAAAGAAAACTCTTTTATTGCATAGTTGTTGTGGACCATGTTCTACGGCAGTTTTAGATGTTTTAAAAGATTATTTTTTGATTACAATCTTGTATTACAATCCTAATATTGAACCATTTGAAGAATACTTAAAAAGAAAAGAAGAACAAAAAAGGTATGTTGAGGAAAGTCATCTTCCTATTAAAATGTTTGATATTGATTATGATCATGAGTGTTTTCAAAAGATAGCCAAAAATTTGGAGAAAGAAAAAGAAGGGGGAGCAAGATGTCATAAATGTTATTATCTTCGTTTGGAAAAATGTGCTAAACTTGCCAAAGAAAATCATTTCGATTATTTTGGAACTACTCTAACGGTTAGTCCTCATAAAGATGCCCAAGTTATTAATTCACTTGGACTTGCAATTGAGAAATCTATCAATGAAAATAGTCAAGAAAATAAACTTTTGTTTTTAGTTTCTGATTTTAAGAAAAAAGAAGGGTATAAAAAAAGTATTGAAATTTCAAAACAATACAATTTGTATCGTCAGGATTATTGTGGCTGCTTATATGGAAAAGAAAATGGGCGTGTAGAATAAAATATAGTTTAAAAAAGAAAATCATATCTTTTGTCGAATTCCTTTCGAAAGGAATTCTTTTTTGTTATTCTTCTAATAGGTGAATGAAAAAATGGATGTATACTATAAAAATGAAACTTTATTTGTAGATGTAGCAAATGATATTACAATGGATACTATTTCGCTTTTAGAAAGAAGAGTATTTAAAATTATTGACGATTATGGAATAGACAAAATTGTTATTTCTATTTATGGAAACGGAAACAAAGAACTATTAAATTCTTTTAAAAAGAATTATTATCATCAATATAAAGGATTTTTGTTAATTAAATAAAAAAGGTTCTTTTTTCTTTTTTTAGTAGACATTGACTGTTTCTTTTTCTTTTATGACGCTCATTAGTAGGAGAAAGGTTTTTCCTATTTGATAGTTTTTTATAACTTAAGTTGCCTGCGTTTTTTTCTTCTCATGTTTTTCAAGAAAAGAATTTAGCATAATTTTTTCTTTTTTATGTATTTTTTTGCTATAATTCTATATATTATATTAAAAATGCTTGCGAGGAATGCCATATTCTGCTAAAATACAAGTGGCTAAATGAGTTAGCAAATAGACATGTTTAAGGGATTAGGA
>CAMYTM010000145.1 GCA_947297555.1 uncultured Mycoplasmatota bacterium
CCACTAAACTCATATCTCCAAAAAGCACATTAATAAATTGTGGAACATCATCTAAAGAAGTTTTTCTTAAAAACTTTCCTACTTTTGTAATTCTTGGATCATTCTTTACTTTTTTGTTTTTAAAATACTCATTTCTAAATGTAGGATTTTTACGCATTAATTCTACTAAAACTTCATCTGCATTTGGAACCATGGTTCTAAATTTATACATATAAAAGTTTTTCCCATTCTTTCCTATTCTTTTTTGTTTATAAAAAATACTATGATAATCTCTATTGTAAATAGAGATTGCTTTTATAATAAAAGCAAGCGGCAACATCATAAGTATTCCAAAAAAACCACAGAAAATGTCAAAAGCACGTTTTACTTTGAAATACAAAGCATGGCTTACACTTGTGCTTACTTTTAAACTACCTTCTAACATCACACTATTGGTATTCATATAACCTTCTCCTTCAAACAATTTTTATCCCCTGTTTTCTGTTATCACTATTATAAAACATTTTTATAAATTTGACTATTAGTATAACATAAATTTTACAAAAATCCATAAAAACGTGACTTTTTTCGCTAAAAAACTTTACCCAATTTTTGACAAAAAAACAATTAGTCTTCACTAACTGCTTCTTTTGCTAGTTCTTTAAATGAATCAAAAAATAATCTTCCTACTTCTTTCAGTTCTTTTTCTTCTGTCACTTTTTCGATGGCCCCTTCGCCATCTTTTAAAACATATCTTGCCATCATTTGGTTACTTTCTATTAAATTTTCTTCTTCGTCTACTTCTATTAAATAAAGATAAGTGGCATTGTTATAATCTAGCATATTCGCAATCGTATACTCTTTATCTCCATTCCCATCTTCACTTTCGATAGTTAATATCTTATAAAGTTCTAATTTTTCCATATTATCTTCCTCTTCCTTCTGAAAGTTCTATGTTTTCACTATTGAAGAAACCTTCATATCCTTTTTCATCGGCATTTTCATTCATGGCAAGTACACCTACTTGTTTTGCACCATTTGCTTCGATTGCTGTTTTTTTAGCCTCAGCATCTTCTTCAGTTTCATAAATCGTTAAAACAGTCCCATTATATTCATAAACAATACCCGCAACATCTCTTATGCTACTTTCTTCAAAATAAGGAGAAACACCATTTTGTTCATTTGCAGCATGTACATCTTGTGTATAAACATCTGCTCCCTCTTTAATAACAAAAGTATCATCAAACCCTACATTAGTAGTCATTATCTTGTCCCAAACCGGAGCATAATCAAATTCATCACTTTCTTTTTGATTTTGGATTTTCTCTTGTTTCTCTGCTTGTACATTTTCCTGTTTATTATTTTCCACATGAGTTTCATGTAATGTTTTAAGATTGACTTCATCATTACTTGTTTTATTTACAATAGCATCTTGTACTGAAGTTTTGTTCTCTTCCTCTATTTTTTCTAAAGTTAAAGCATCTGTTTCTAAAACGGTTCCAGTAGCACTTGCATTTTTGGCTAACACTTCTTGGTCTATTACCGTTTCTATACGTTCATTTGTTTCTACTAAAGGAATATCTTTAAAATCTTTTAATGAAGCGAATCCAGCAATGGTAGCAACCCCTACTGCTGCGGTTGTAACAGCAAACGCCAATTTTTTCGGATTTTGGGCAACACGGCTTTTCTTAATTTTTAAAACGTTTTGCAGATTCTTAGGAAGTAAATTTAAACATCTATGTACTTTCTCTACTTGGTTTGCAATAATACTTTTAAAACCTACTTTTTCTCTTTGTTTAACTTCTCTTTTTTCTTTTAGCGCCTCTAAATATTGATTGGCTTTAGAAAGAATTTCTGAAAAAACTTTTCTTTTTTCTTCAACTTCATATTCCTCTGAATTTAAAAACTTTTCTGGATATTCTGCTACTAAAGAAGTAAAATCATAAAGATCAACACCCAAGTGTGTGGCTCTAAACATAACTTTTAAATTAGCAAGCAAAGCAAATCTTTTCCCTTTATTCAAGTTATATAAAGTTCTTTTTAATTTCTTGATATTTGTAAGTACTTCCTCTGTTTGATTTTCTTTATACAAATCACTTAGTTGATTAAATATTTTCTTTTCAGCCTCTTCAACACTGTCTAACTTAAGATCACTATCAATAATTTCAATATTGTTCTCAATGGCATACGCTTGTAATTCACGCTGTAATCTTTTATAATTCATAAATATTTTATTAAATTGTTCTAAATGTCTTTTCAATATATAAAGAGGTTCACCATTAATTGTTGCTACTGCCATTACTTCATCTTTCGCAGAACGATTTACTACTTGGCTTGCTAAATGAAATAAATCTTGTTTTACATATTTAAAATCAGCGTAAAGATCGGAGTACTTCATTTCTTGTTGTGTTGTATCTACCATGTCATTTAGTATATATCCTTCTTTTTCTTTTTCATACTGACGTTTTAATTTTTGTAATCTGCCTGTATAACTAATTAAGCATCCTTTGTAATACTTTGAAATTCGTAACTCTTCTCCCATATATTGAATAGTAGATTTTCTTCCCTTTAACTTGCCATTTGCATTTAAAGAAAGAATATTTGTAACAATAAGACTTAAATAATCAATTTGATTTGTAAGAGAAAGTGTTTTAAAAAATTCTTCATCAACAATTACAGTATCTTCTTTAACATACATTTTATTACTTTGTTCTTCTTTTATATTGTCTTCTACAACTTGAGAACTTTCAAAAGAAGGAACTATTTCTTTAACAAACTGAAGATTCTTTTCGTAGGCAGAAACTAGATTTTCTTCCTGCTGAATAGGAATCTCTGCTTCTTCCATATCAAAAAAATAATCTAGGGCACTTATAGTTTCATTTCTTAGCATTTCTATTTTTTGATTAATATCTTGAGATACATGTTTCAAATTTTGTGATATTTCATCATCAATTCTCTCAGTAGCACTCCCTAATTCTTCAATTTTATTCATTGCATCCAAGGTATCTTGACTAAAATGTAAATTATCCATTTCTTGTTTTTGTTTTAGCATTTCTTTGTATTCTTTGGTTTGCAATATAGAATTATAAGTATTTGCACTATTTGGATTGGATTTTAATCCTTTTTCATATAAGCGATTCATTTCAGCATTTATCATTTTTGCTTTTAAAGTGAGTAAGTTATATTCTTTTAAAATAGTAATAAGATAACCCCACTCTTTTTGAATCTCTTTCTCAGGAACAAAATGAATTACCCTATGATAGTG
>CAMYTM010000146.1 GCA_947297555.1 uncultured Mycoplasmatota bacterium
CATTTTTTGATAGCACACTCTCCATGAAAAGGTTTCTGAATATTTATACACCCTTTACAATTCATACTATCTTGAAATTCACACTTGAAACATTCAATACCACATCTTGATTCTACATTTTCTTTTACTTTCACATTTAACATATTTTCACTACTTTCTATTTTTCTTCAAATTTCTATAATTTCCTACGGCAATAATAAGCCATGTAAATCCTAAAACTAAAGTTAATACTTCCTGATATAAAAAATAAACAATAAAGAAACAAACAGCAGCCAATAAAGAGAGAATAACAGCACTAAATAAAACTTTCATATTGTTACTCTTTTTCCAAATCTAGACTATCAAAAGCACCTAAATCATACACAGTATAACCTAAATCTTTTAATGTTGTATAGGCAATTTTACTTCTATTACCACTTTTACAATAGACAAAAATCGTTTTCTCCTTATCTAAATCCACTTCTTTATTAATCTGTTCGTAAGAAATATTAATAGCATTTTTTATATGTCCATTTTCATATTCTTCTTTTGTTCTAACATCTAGAATAATGTATTCTCCATTTTCCATTAGTTCTTTATAAAATGGTTTCTTTTCTCCGCAACCACATAAACATAAACTAATAAATAGAAATAAAATTATCTTTTTCAAATTCTTACCTCTTTCTTAAATTCATTATAGCAGATATAGAAAAAAAGAGAAATATTTGTTATACCAATAATTCCTTTACATTGCAAATCAATAACTCTTAAATTTTTAAATCTTCCTCCTCTTGTTTCTATTTTTTGGTCAAAATTTTTGACCAAAAAAGTTTGCTTTCTTCTTCTGTTAATTTCATGAAAATCTTTCTGGAAATTTTTCTATAATATTTTTTACGGCTTGATTAATTTCTTTAGTTCCATTTTCACATTAATATGCATATGCCAAATCACTATCAAGCATTATTTGTTTCTTCTTATTTCATAAATCATTTCTTCTACTCTATTATTTTCTTTTATGCATTCGTTTAAACTTTACACCGCCTTTTTAAGAAATAGTGTGACATAAGAAAAACGATTTTTTTTAGAAATCGTTCGCCAAAATATTCGCTTTAGACTTTAAGAACATTTTTTATTATCTTATTTATAGTGTTCGTTTTTACTTTCTATTTCTTGTAATTCAAATCTGTATTTCTGTCCATTTTTATTTACTTCTTCTAAAAATTCATCATAAGGACGACACCATAGTCTACCATCCTCATAAAGGCCACGATAAGCCACCATTTTTTCCACTGTTTCACTGTTATATATAATATCCTCCACTATATATAAATCTCCACAATAGTGTCTGTAGACTCCCTTTATTTTTAGTTCTCTCATTTTAACTTACTCCTCTTCTATCAAAATCATAGCATAGATCAAAAAAATTTAGAAGTTATTTTTCTAGACTAAACTCTTTTATTCGATTGTACTCTTCTTTCGTTATTTTATATATACCATTATAAGGCTGCTCGATATAAAAATCTTTATTTTTACCATACACATATAAAGTTGAAGTTCCGCTTTCTATAAAATGAAAATCGATTTTTATTTGTTCACCCGTATTTACAGGACTATCCTGAATGCTTTCTTCTTTTGTGGTTCGGATTTCAGGGTTTAACAAATTTAAAATTTCTTTCATTTGTTCCATCTCTTTTATCTTAGTTTCTTCTACATTTATACTTTCTAACTTTTCAACACTAGGCAAGTGAAGTACATATTTTGGTCTATTCAAAAAATACACAACGGTTTCAATTCCAACTAATGAAAATAAACCAATACAGAATGCTATTATAAATTTCTTTCTCATACACCTCACCTTTCTTCATCCAATTCTTTCCTTATTGTACTTATATAAGTCGCTTTAAATATTTTATCATAAAAGTGCGTTCTTTTTGTAATTAGAATCAAACCATTAATAAGATAAAATAAAATGGTCATAACTAAACTAGCGAGATAAAAATAAATAGAAATCTTAACGTCTACTCCTAAATGTTTCACTAACATAAAGGTACCAACCATTCCCCAAAAAGGAAATAAAAAGTAATATAGAATTAGAAATAAATTTCTTAAAAGAGAACTTAACCATTTTATATTTTCATAATCTATCTTTACATTTAGAAAACTGCCACCCAGTGTTTTTCCCTTTTTTAGGATAGGAATAAATCCATAGTAAAGGAAAAAAACTAAGAAAAACGTATGATAATTTCGTATAAATAAATTGACTAGCATGGAAAAGAAAATATACAAAAAGATATCTAGGAAAAAAAGAGTGATTCTTCTTAAACCTGAAACCTGTCTTCCTACTTCCATAGCATGCTTATCAATTTCTTCCCTAGTTGGCAAATAATGGCCAATTATTCCCATAAATCCAAACCCAAATACCCCTCCTAACGTATTGGTAAGTAAGTCATCAACATCAAATACTCGATATGGATAAGGATAAAGAAAATATAATCCTGTCATTTGAGTAAACTCAAAAAACAAACTTAACAAAAAACTATAAAAACAAGTTTTTTTCAAACTACATTTGAAATAGTAACGCAAGTACATTCCAAAAGGTATAGTCATAAATACATTAAAAATGACGGTATAAAAACATGGCTCTACCAAGGCTTTGAAATAAGTATCAGGTTTTGTAATAACGAAAGAAGATTCTTGTAAGATGTCTTTAACAAATCCAAAAGGGAACAAACGTATCATATTTGGTTTTGCTACTACATTTTCTATTGAAGGAAGAGGCAAAATCACTAAGAAATAAATCGTAATCATATACAAAATAAACGAATACACAAGAAATGTTTTAAAAGGATTTATAGAACCATATTTATGATATTCATGTAACATAAAAGGAATAGCAAATAAAAAGGCTACAAATGGATAGATTAAGATAGAAGATTTAATAGCAAAGATATAAGACATCATAGCAACACTTTCTAATTTTTAACTTTACATAGTCATACATGTTATTTCTCTTTGATAATATTTTTACTCACAAAATAAGTAATGAAGAAATATCCTCCGTAAATAAAACTCAAAAATATAGCAGTCATTACGATAGAAGGAAGTAATTTATCACTACCAAATGTGGCTAATAAAAAGTTACAAAATCGAATGCCAAAGATAGAATGAATTCCAGCAATAATAAGGGGAAATAGGAAAAAGATAGCAATTTGATAAAATAAGGCTTTGTTAAGCATTTTTTCATCGGTACCTATTTTTC
>CAMYTM010000147.1 GCA_947297555.1 uncultured Mycoplasmatota bacterium
GTCAAAAAAAGACAAATAAGTAAATTTTTTACCTATTTGTCAACAGTCTGAAAGTAGCAAAATTATTAAAGAATAATATTTGCTACTTTCTTTAATTGAAATGGAAGAATAAATAATATTATTAATATGATTTTTAATTTTATTGACAATGAATGGGGGGGGGTTATAATAAAATTCTAAAAAAGACGGGGAGGTTTTAGATTGCACAATATTATAGAGCATTTAATTGAGAATGCACATCAAATCTATAATTTATATCGAAACATTCCAAAAACAGAAAATAAGATAGAGAAAGAAGCACAATTTACTTGTTTAGAGTATTTAATTGAAAAAGAAGAAAAGTATTTAGATAGACTACAAAAAGATTATAATTTTTATTTACAAGATATTTATTTTCAATTTTTAACAGTTTATGGATTATCATTTGATGGCTTATTAGAAAATTATATAAACTTAGATAAACATTCACTTGCTTTACTAAGAATTTCTGAGAAATTAAAAAAATTGGTTAGAAATAATCCTAGTACGCTAACTATTGAAAATAATAAGAAAGAAGTTTTGTTTGAAGAGATACAGACTACTAGTAAGTACAGTTCAGAAGATGATTATATTTTAGACACCATCTCTCAAGATTTAGAATTAGAAATCTGTCTTCGTTTTATGAATATTTCTGTCACCCAAAAACCGCGTGAAAAAGTCCTGAAAGAAAAAGTGGCATTTGTTCCTTATGAAATTACTTATTTAAATTCATTATTGGAGCAAATTTATGTAAAAGATAGAATCCTTAATTTTCCTAATCAACTATATAGTACAAAAATTATATATGAAGAAGTGTTTGATGAAGATATTTTGTATCAAGAAATGAATGAATATTATACAAATCTTGCATTACAACAGATCAATTATTTACTATCTGAAAGATTATGTAGAACGAAACAAACTGCATTTTTAAGAGGAATTTATCTTTTTGCTTTACTTAGTAATTTAGATGAGGAGGAAAGAGAAGATTTTTTAGTTAATGTTCGTGACAAAATAGATGAAATATCTTATGATTTTACATTAGTAAGAAAATTAAAAAAAGAAGTCAGTAAAATTTATATAACAGAAGAAATACAAGTAGAAGAAGAACAATTGTAAAATATGTTCTTTTTTTCGTGATGTGAATAGTTAAAATATTTTCTATATTGTGTAAGTTGTATGAAAAAATAAAAGAGTTTCAGAATATTTTCAACAAAAAAGTACAAAAATTGACTTCAGATATTACAATGGCCCACTAAAATATTAAAATATCCTTTTTTTTTGATAAATTGTACTTGTCAAAGACTTTTTGGGAGTTTGACAAAAAGAGACAATAATATATATATCGCGTGTGTTATTGTATAAATAGAACAATTTGAAGGGTGTAAATTTTCTTCTTGCACTAACGCCTCATATAGAGGTCCGAGTAAGCAATTTGCTGAAAGAATACATGTAGGACTGGGAGACTACCAAATTGTTCAAAAACTCATAGTCTATAGATTATGAGTTTTATTTTTTTGATGGGAACGATTGTATATGGGTAAAGGAAAAATAACAAAAGATGTAGGTGTAATATCAAACGAAATCATAGAAAAATATAATTTATACGAATATAAGAATACAAAGATTATACAATCGCTAGATTTATACCAACATATTCAAAAACATATATGTGAGTTTGAAAGTATAGATAGTTATAGTCATACGATTTCTAGTATTCCAGAAATAATAGCAAATCCTTTATTTGTATACTATGACAATAATAGAAAGTCGTTATTGTATTTTAAAAAGATTGATGAAAATGTTTGTGTTGTTGTTAAATTAAACTTGAGGAAAAATAAAGATACTTATATATCAACCATCTATCCATTAAGTGAAGCAAAAATTCAGAGATTTATTGAGCAAAGTTATATAAAAAAAGATAATTAGGATAAATTCAAATAAGATTATCCTCTTTTTTATGTTATAACATAATTCGACAAATTTAGTATTTCTTCTGTGATAAATTGTCATTAAAGGGGAGATTTTGCATGACTAAAAGTCAAATAGAAAAGAAAGTTATTCATTTAAGAAAGGAAATAAAGTATTATTGTAAAGTGTATCCAAATAGTAGTAAAATTTTTTTTATAAAAGTATGTATAGGCATTATAAGAAAATGGTATAAACCATTTTCTTGTTTTCATTTATGTTTAACTAAATAACCATGTAATGTATGTGTTATAAAAAAGCAGAAGTTATAATATTTTTGTATTTTTTCTACATATTAGAAAAAAAGCCCTGATTTCAAGGCTTTTTGTTTTTTAGTGGTGTCCCGGATGTGATTCGAACACATGACCGTACGCTTAGAAGGCGTATGCTCTATCCAACTGAGCTACCGGGACGTCTTAACTCATGGACATACTGATTATATAATAATATTTTGTATTATTCAAGCGAATTTATAACAAAATTTACATTTTCTATATCATTATTAATATTAAATTCTACCTTCTCTATATTATAAGTATCGCGTAAAGAAAGGAAAATAGTATATTTTACTTCTTCTAAAACATTTCCGTTTGTTACATCATCTAATAAATAATTGTTAAAACTTAATTTGATTTCTTGCTCTAATATTTCATAATTGGTCATTTCTGCATTAGCATGCAAATAACTTACTAAATTAGATTCGTATAATGGAGATGTTTTTAATTTTTCAATAATAATTTCTACTTTTTCTTGTGGGTTATTGTCAATATAGGTGATGGGAATATAGTAAAAAGTATCATTAGTTTTACTTCCATAATAAATAGTTGTTTTGGTTGTTTCTTTAATGCTTTCAATATCATAGACTTTGTTAATACCAAAATCTTTATTTAAAATAGGGGGAAGTTTTTCTTTACTAAAGGGAAGTTCTAGTAATTGTTCTCCTTCTATAAAAATAAGTACATTTTCTACTTCTTTTAACTCTGTTAAAGAATATAGTATCGCTTCAATTACCTTACGTTCTAGATCTTTTGTTGTGTTTAAAAATTCTTTAGAAAAATCTACTTTTAAAATACCATTATTTAAAGAAATATCATGAATAACTGTTCCAACTGGAATTACTCCATAAAAATCAGTTGGTAAATATTCGCTTTCTTTACTTTTAATTGTTAAAATACTAAGAATTTCTTTGGCTTGTTCTATTGTTTCGTTTGTATTGATT
>CAMYTM010000148.1 GCA_947297555.1 uncultured Mycoplasmatota bacterium
ATAATACCCTCCTAATCAACTTTCATTTCAGTAGGATATTGAGCCATATGTTTATGATCACTACCTGCATAAACAAATAACTTTTTGCCCATTTGGCGTCCAAGTCTATTATGAGGAAGCATTCCTTTTACTGCTCTTTCTACCATTTCTTCAGGATAATCTTGAATCATAGTTTTAGCATTACGTTCTCTAAGTCCTCCAGTATATCCACTATGATTGTAATACATCTTATCGTTTAATTTGTTACCAGTTAAGTTTACTTTAGAAGCATTCACAATAATTACATAATCTCCACAATCAACATGAGGAGTATAAGTAACTTTATGTTTGCCTCTTAAAACCGTTGCTGCTTTTGTAGCAATACGACCTAAGTTTTTACCTTCAGCGTCAATTACATACCACTTACGTTCAATATTTTCTTTTTTTTGCATGAATGTTTTCATGAACCAATTTTCCTTTCATTAGTTATCCACACTTTTACTTTCCCACGGCAAAAGCACTTCCAACAAATAAAATGTACCAGTTAAAATTATATGCAACAAACTAAGAAAAGTCAAACAAAAAACATGAATTTATCGTGAATTTGTATAGTTTCTACATATTTTTTGATATTCTTCTTCTAAATATATATTTTTTGCATAGCGAATTCCCTCAGACTTAGCAAGTTTTACAATATTTATTATCATATACAAATCTTCTTTTGAAAAAACTTTAGTATACTCCCAACAATTCCATAACATATATATCATTTTTTTTAGAATATTTACTATATCATAATGTTTATCCCCCTGTGCCTTTTCTTCACCCGTTTCAAAACCATCGTCTAAATACTTTTTTACATAGTACATTTCATAGTCTCTTTTAATAAATTCGCATAATAAATTATACAACTCTCTAAATTGTACATAAAAGTCTAAGCATTTATTTTTAAAAGTAAAATCATTATTATATATTTCTAAAAATTCTTCTGATCTTTCATTTAAATCAAAATTCAGCCAATCATTCAATTTTTTTGAATTAATAGGAATACCCTTCCCCTCTACAATTTGATTAAAAAAACGCGTTCCATTTGTTCTTCTTTCTATAAAAGTCCTTATTGCATTCTCCCATGGAAGAGCATATCTAGTTAAAGTTTCCTCCGAAGTTATTAACACTTCTTTAATAGGCTCTACATCTTGTAATAAAAGTAAAAATTCATCAAAGCGATTTTGTTGTAAAAGTTCTTTTACCTCTTTGACGAGAGTAACAGGAATAGATTCCAATAATCTTAAATATTCCGTTTCTACCTTCGAACTTACATAATCTTCTGAAAAATCAAAATAAAAAACAATATTTAAACATAAAACCATCATTCTATAATCTTTAAAATTCAAAATTTGTATTATTCGATTTTCATTATCCATATATTTTAATAGCAAATATTGATAAGTTTGCTTATGGCTACACTTAGTATATTTATTTAGTATAATATCTACATTATCAAATCTTTTTTCTAAAATTTTTTTTACAAGTTCAGCATTACCTTCTCCTAAAAGAGAATACTTTAAACAATACAGTTGTACTTCCCTACTAGTATGAAAAAAATTCGAATCAAAACTTGGATTTGTGTGTAAATGTTCAAAAATATTTTCATAGTCTTCTTTAGACAAAATTATGCCATTTTGACAAACCCAATAATTAATTAGAAAAAAACTTTCCAGTGCATAATTACTATATTGTTCATCAACAATTAATTTTTCATCATCCATAATAAACACCTTCCAAATATAAACCCTTTGCAGAAGCACAAGACAATTGATAATCAAAATCTTTATTATTTAACATTTTCTGCAACAATAGTATATCACATTTACCTTCATGATAGTCTAACATAGCACCAACTAAATTACGAACCATATAACGATAAAAACTTTTCCCTGTAAATACAATATCTACTTCTTCTCCATTTTCTACAATTTCAATATTCTCTATTTCCATATCATAATTATCTCTACTCCCTGAAACAAAGTTATGAAAATCATGTTTTCCTATCAATACACTGGCACATACTTTTAACTTATCCACATCAAGTTTTTTATCGTACAATAAATAATAATCATACTTTTTAGGATCATACGCACCACACCAAATCTTATACACATACTTCTTTTTCTTTACAGAAAATCTTGCATGAAAATCATGACTTACTTTTCTACATTCTACAATATGAATATAAGGATGTACAATAGAATTTATTGCCTTCTTCAATCTACCTTCTGGAATATTCATATCCAAATCAAAATGAGCACATTGACAATTCGCATGAACCCCAATATCTGTTCTTCCAGCCCCTTTTATTTCTACTAATTTCTTATTAATAATTGTAAGAGCATCTTCTAAAGTCTTTTGCACACTTACTTTATTTTTTAATCTTTGAAAACCATAAAAATGACTTCCATCATAACCAAAACGAATTAGATAACGCATAAAATTACACTTCCCTAAAAATAGCCTTTAAAAGTTCTTTTAAATCTATATAAGGTAGAATTTTCTTACCTTGTTCATTCAAGTATTTTACAAAATCCACAATAGGAGGACAATCCATTATAGAATACAACTCTTCTTCATAAAAATTTGGATCTTCTAAAACCAGATAATCTTTCTTACTTTTCTTAACTACAAGATGATTTACAAAATCAAACAAAAAAGATAAATCACTATTTACAAAAACAAATGTTTTTTTATACTTTTTTACTAACTTTAAAAACAATTTCTTAAAAAACAGCAATTCCTTTTCCATAAAATAAGAATCAAATTTATTGAAAACAATACAATTTACATTTTGAATTAAAAGAACCGCAAGTTCTACTTTTACTTTTTCAGAAGTAGATAAAACATTCATTTTCTTTTCTAAAATATCTTCCTCCATATGTACTAACTTTAAACTACTCAGCATTCTTTCCTCTAAACAAGAAGTTTTCTCTAAAAGATATTTCTTTACATTTATATTTTTATATTTAGGCTTTATTCTAAGAACATGTATTTCTTCTCGAAAATTAAAATCCAAAGAATCTAAATTTAAAACGGCATTTATTTTTCCAAATTCAATATATTTTTCTATTTCCATAAAGCACCTTCTAACTCTTCTTTCGATAAATATACTTTATCAATCAACCCATAAAGACGCAACTGAAT
>CAMYTM010000149.1 GCA_947297555.1 uncultured Mycoplasmatota bacterium
TCTCCTACTCGTACATTTCGATTGTCCAAATTGAATTTCAACATTTTCCTCTTTTAACTTTTGTTTGATATTTTGTTTTAGTGTCGTAATAAACAAATTAATATTTTCTTTTTTTGTTGTTAGTTCTCCATACTTAATCATGATTAATTTTTCCATAGCATCACTTCCATTGTTATCATAAAAAATGCCTGAAGGGCAACGTACTTACTATACGCTTAGTTTTGAACTACCGTCTTCAGGTCTTGCGAACTAAGATAGCACAAAACTTTTTTGATGTCAATTTTATTACATAAGTACATGTTTATCTAAAACCTATTTTAACATAAAAATAATGCTTTGTACTTCATTTTTCACTATAAGAGATTTTTCTTACTCTACCTAATCGATAAAACCCTGGAAACAAACTTACTCGAAATTTTTTTAAATTTAAAATACGTAACACAGGCTTTATAAGTTCCTTGTCTTTAAAATAATTATAAAAAGTATTCACAATTAAATCAGCAAGTTGTATGCCGTAATGCGTTGCTGAATCATAATAATTCACTTGAAAAGATACATTTTCTAAACAAAATTCAGTACTTAAATAGTTTTCTAAATTTTTTAAATCTCCTACTCGTACATTTCGATTGTCCACACTTAAAATAAACAGAATAGGACTTGACATCTTTTTTAAATTTAAAAGTGGAAAAATACAATCTTGAAATAATAATTTCACTGCATAATTAAAAAATAAATTTGACTCCACTACTTCTTTTTTCATATATTCTTTTGCAAATACTTTACTACATCCATAAAAGTCAGAAATATTTTGAATAAGTTTAAAAAATAAAATTTTATCATTAGAAAGCATTTTAGTGGCTTTTAATTCTTTATTCATGGACATATTATGCAATTCTTTTATTTGTTTATTCATTTTTCTATATTTAGCCAAAATCTTATTTTTAGTGTTTTCAAAAGTAAAATAACCCCCTACTGCAAAATATTTTGTATTGCTATTTTTATGAATAGAACCACTTTCATCTAAATAAACATATATTTTCATATGACACTTCCCTTCATTTTTTACTTACAAGTTGTCTATTGTAAACACTTTTTAAGAAAAAAATGACGAATTTTGAAAAAAGAAAAAACCTTTAAAAAGGTTCTCATTAAAAAACTATTCTGTGACTAAAGAATTCAATCTCTTATAAACGATATGAAAACAATTTAAAAAGCGATTTATTTCTTCTGTTGTTGTTAGATAAGACAGACTAATTCTAATTGTAGAAGAAGCCCTATTTTCATCTTCATATACTGCCATAATAGTAGAAGAAACATCTCCACTTGCACAAGCCGTATTGGTTCCTAAATAAATTTCATATTCTTCCATAGCATGAATAAAAGTTTCTGGTTTTATATTTTTTAAACTGATATTTAAAATATGAGGAATAGAATATTTTGTACTATTAATTATTATGCCCTCAACAGGTTCTAATTCACTTACAATCCTCTCATTTAACTTACGTATAAATGTTTCTTTACGATCTAAATCTTGAATCCCTAAACGAATGGCTTTGGCTGCTGCAGCAATTAAAGGAACAGGAGGTGTTCCTGGGCGTAAAACTCCTTCTTTACTACTTCCTTGAATTAAAGGAGAAATACGGACTAAATTGCTTTTATAAAGCAACCCTATTCCTTTAGGACCATACACTTTATGTAAAGAAAAACTTGCCATATCAACGTCACGAACATTAACGGGTATTTTCCCTAAAGCCTGAGTCATATCACTATGAAAAAGAGTATTTGGATTTTCCTTTTTTATAATTTGACGAATCATTTTTAAAGGTTCGCGTATTCCAAGTTCACTATTAATTGCACAAATACTTACTAAAATCGTTTCAGGGCGTATTTTACTTTTTAAATCTTCGAAATCAACCAAACCATCTCTATCATTTTGAACATAACTTACCTCAAAACCAAGACTCCCTAAATAATCACAAATTTTATAAATAGATGGATGCTCCAATTTAGAAACAATAATATGATTTCCTCTTTTACGATGAGCAATACAAGCACCAATTAACGCTAAATTATTGGACTCCGTTGCTCCACTTGTATAAATAATCTCATTTTCCGTTGTTCCTAAAAGTTCACTAATTTGTTTAGTAGCGCTACTAATTAGTTCTTTTGATTTCACTCCTAAGCCATGTAAAGAATTAGGATTTCCAATAAATTCCTTACTTGCTTTATCGTAAGAATCCAAAACATCAAAAGAGATTGGTGTTGTTGCACTATAATCTAAATAAATCATAATTTCACCTCTTATTTCATAATATATAAAATTTTTTGCTAATTTTAAATTACTTTATTTAAATAATTATCGTATATGTTCTTCATTATTATAGGGATATTGCTAATAAATATTTTATACTGTTCTTCATGTGATATTTCTTTTGTCGATTCATTTTCATTTGTCGGAAAATCAGATATTCCTTTTATTAAAACTATTTCTATATTATTCTTTTTGCAAACATAAGCAATACTTGCGGCTTCCGTATCACAAATAGTTATATTGTTGTCTTTCAAAATTGTATAATCGTTCCACATAACAATTGGCTTATCTTGTGTTGCAATAACTCCCGTATTATATTCAAAATTCAAATTTGATAAATCGATTTCCACATTAAATTTAGTTTTGATTAAAGGTTCTGTTTCTCTTACTGTACAATCTGTTTGAACCGCTAAATTTGGAATAATAATATCAAATTGTTTATAACGAGTATCTATTCCTGCACAAGTGCCTACTACAATTATTTTACTTAAATTAAAATGGTCTATCATATACTGCGCCGCAGCACTAGAAGATGTCTTTCTAACATTACATCTATAAAATATAACATTATGATTGTTTATTTTGTAATGAAAATATTCTCCATAAGGATATTCCATTATTTCATTAACCTTATGATAGTCTTTAGTATGAATCCATTCATTTTCTTCTGCTATACTTATTCCAATCATATTCTCCTCCTATTGGTACTCTTCCATTAACCTTTTATGAATACCTGGCTCTACTATATTAATCGCGACAATGGCTTGTTCTAAAGAATTTTTAAAATTCCCTTTATAAAAATTCATCTCCGCCTTTGTAAGGCCTACATCTACTTCTTTATTGTTACGATAACGATTTC
>CAMYTM010000150.1 GCA_947297555.1 uncultured Mycoplasmatota bacterium
CACCTACTATTAGAAGTATTCCTACGATACTTCCTATTAGGATTCTCTTCTGTTTGCTATTTTTGTTAAACTTCTTAATTTCACCTGGTTTACTTTCTAATGTACCCCCCTCCAGGCGTATTCCTGAAGTTGGGAGGATTTTTCTTTTTTCTTCTTTTTTCTTCTTTTTTCATTTTCTTTCCTCCATCTATTATGTATTTATCATACCATATTTTTTATTTTTATGGTAAATAAATACAAAAAAGAAATAGATTTCTCTATTCCTCTTCATCACTCATTAATTTTTCTTCAAAAAATTCACTGGCATCATCATCCATAAATTCTTTTTGTAAAAGAAGTTCAATATCACTATATTGTTTTGCACCAGTTCCAGCAGGGATTAATTTCCCAATTAAAACATTTTCTTTTAATCCTCTTAAATAATCTACTTTTCCTCTTACAGCAGCGTCTGTTAAAACTCTTGTTGTTTCTTGGAAAGAGGCAGCAGATAAGAATGAATCTGTTTCAAGAGATGATTTTGTAATACCAAGCATAATTGGTCTACCTTTAGCAGGTACTCCACCTCTTAAAATAACTGGCTTATTTCCATTTGTAAATTCTCTCATAGATACTGTTAAGCCTTCAACAAATTCTGTATCTCCAGCATCAACAATACGAACTTTATTAATCATACGAGATACGATAATTTCGATATGTTTATCGGAAATATCAACACCTTGTAGTTTGTACACCATTTGAATTTCTTTTAGAATGTATTCTTGAGCAGTAATTGGATCGGTAACGGCTAGTAATTCTTTAGGGCTTACAGCACCTTCTGTTAATTTGTCCCCAGCATTTACCATATCTCCAGCATTAACACGAACTTTCATGTTGTAATTTGTAATATGATCTCGCACTTCTACTTCATTAGCGATGATAATTTTATGTTTACCATTTTGTTCTTCAATAGATTCTACTTTACCGCTAATCTCTGCAATCGTTGCTTTGGCTTTTGGATTACGTGCTTCAAATAATTCTTCAACTCTTGGTAAACCTTGTGTAATATCGGCATCTCCACCATGTGCCACTCCACCTGAATGGAAAGTACGCATGGTAAGTTGTGTTCCAGGTTCTCCAATAGATTGAGCAGCCATAATACCAACGGCTTCTCCTGTTTCAACTAAATTCCCAGTAGCCAAGTTACGCCCATAACATTTTTGACATACACCTTGTTCACATTTACATGTTAAGATGCTTCTAATTTCTACACGTTTAATTCCGGCACGCTCAATTTTAGCAACAATATTTTCGTTGATTTCTTCTCCCTTTTCCAAAATAACGTCTTTGGTTTCTGGATGAATAATTTTTTGAGCAGAATAGCGTCCTAATATACGTTCAGATAATGGTTCAATCACGGATCCATCTTTATCATTAATTAAATCATAGACTTCTACTCCACTTAAAGAGCCACAATCAAATTCGCGTACAATAATATCTTGAACAACATCAACTAAACGTCTTGTTAAGTATCCTGAATCCGCAGTACGAAGTGCAGTATCAGCAGAACCCTTACGTGAACCATGGCTTGATAAAAAGAATTCGCTTACTTTTAGTCCTTCCATAAAGTTACTAGTAATTGGAATTTCAACAGTAGAACCATCTGGTTTTGCCATTAATCCACGCATACCAGAAAGTTGTACGAAGTTTGAAATAGATCCACGTGCTCCAGAGTTCATCATCATGAACAATGGATTGTCAAAGTTGCCTTCAGCAATTTCTTGAAGTTCTGCTTTGATTTTATCTTGTTGGCTATTCCATGTATTTATAACGTTGTTATAACGTTCTTCTTCTGTAATTAAACCACGCTTAAATTGTTTGTTGATTTTATCAACCATTTCTTTTCCTTCATCAATAATGTCATGTTTATTTTCACTCAGAATAATATCAGCAGCAGAAACAGTAATTCCCGCTACAGTTGAATATTTAAAACCTAAGTCTTTTAAACGGTCAAGCATCATTGAAGTTTCTGTCGTTTTGTATCTTTTAAAAACTTGAGCAATAATATTTTGTAACGTCTTTTTAACGAACGGATTTACTAATTCGCGATTTGCTATTTCTTCTTTTATATTTGTACCCATACTTAAGAAATATTTGCTTGGTGTAATTCCTTCAATATTATCTTTTGTAGGTTCATTAATATAAGGGAAAGTATCTGGCAAAATTTCATTGAATATAATTTTACCACAAGTCGTAATTAAATATTTGTCTTTTTGTTCATCAGTAAATAGTTTATGTTTAAATGAATTTACAGGCAGAACAATTCTTGTATGTAATGTAATTTCTTTTCTTTCATACGCCATTAAAACTTCATTACTATTTTTATAGGATTTTCCTTCATTTGGCTCTCCCGCTTTTTCTTTTGTTAAATAACAGTTTCCTAATACCATATCTTGTGATGGTGTAACAATAGGTTTTCCATCTTTAGGATTTAAGATATTGTTTGCACCAAGCATTAAAATTCTTGCTTCGGCTTTTGCTTCTTCACTTAATGGTACGTGAACAGCCATTTGATCTCCATCGAAGTCTGCATTAAATGCCGTACAAACAAGCGGATGCAAACGAATGGCTTTTCCACCAACTAGTTTTGGTTCAAATGCTTGAATACCAAGTCTATGAAGTGTTGGGGCACGGTTTAACATTACTGGATGTTCTGTGATAACATCTTCTACAATATCCCAAACAGAATCATCTCTTGCTTCTATTAATTTTTTTGCTCCTTTAATATTATGAGCAAGTCCACGTTCTACTAAACCATTAATAACATGTGGTTTAAATAATTCTAATGCCATTTCTTTTGGAATACCACATTGATACATTTTTAAATTTGGTCCAACAACAATAACGCTACGTCCTGAATAATCTACACGTTTACCAAGTAAGTTTTGACGAAAACGTCCTTGTTTTCCTTTTAACATACTTGCTAAAGATTTAAGCGGTCTATTTCCAGCAGCGGTAACACTACGACCACGACGTCCATTATCAAATAGACTATCTACAGCTTCTTGAAGCATTCGCTTTTCATTTTGAACAATAATAGTTGGTGCTCCAAGTTCAAGTAATTTCTTTAAACGATTATTACGATTTATGATACGACGATATAAATCATTTAGGTCACTAGTAGCAAAT
>CAMYTM010000151.1 GCA_947297555.1 uncultured Mycoplasmatota bacterium
TTTGTTTTTTTGAATTTTTAAAAATTAAAACGCAAGTAAACTACGTGGCTACTATTAAAGAAGATGGAAAGCCTAGTTTAAGACCTTTTGGAGACCCAGTTTTATTTGATAATAAAATTTATGTATTAACCAATAAACAAAAACAAGTTTCTAAACAGGTTGCACTTAATAACAATGTTTGTATTGTTGCTTATGATGGAGAAAGGTGGCTACGTATTCATTGTAATCTAGTTGACGATAGCAATAATATAGAGGCAAAAAAAGCCATAATAGAAGAGTTTGATTGGGCGATAGAAGCAGGATATACACTAGATAATCCGGATTTTCAAACTTTATATATTGCTAATGCAGAAGCAAAAGTGTACGATAGTGACGGAAATGAACTAAATAGTTACAAATTTTGATGCGTTAGCATCTTTTTTTTATGTTTATTAGAAAAGGAAAGAATAAAAAACAAACCTTAAAAAATTATTCTTTTTTTGGTAAAATACATATAGGTGATTTAAATGTTATTAACTTTCAAAAAATGGGAGCCAGTTTTATTTTTAGATAATCATACTTTAGAAAAGCAACTAGAAGATTTAGAAGATAAAGAAAATAATCAATCTGAAGAAATAAAAAAGCAAATAAAATATTTTGAATACGGTATAGCAGGAGAAAAGAAAGTACTTTATGAACTTTTAAATAGCCATATTGGAATGTATATTTTGCATGATATAACTATTAAATTTGGAGATTTAGAAGCACAGATTGATTTTTTAGCCATGACGGAAAAGAATGTCTATATAATAGAATGCAAAAATCTTTTTGGTAATATTACAATTGATAATAAAGGAAACTTTATAAGAGAAACAGAAATAAATGGTAAAAAAACAAAAACTGGTATTTATAATCCTTTAACCCAATGCGATCGACATATAGGGTTATTAAAAAGCATTACATATGAAAAATACGATATTATAAGAAAGTTTTTTTGGGGAAATAAAATTGATCAATTATTTACTCCTGTTGTTGTTTTAGCAAATGATAAAACGATTTTAAATGATTATTATGCCCCTAGCAAAATAAAAGACAAAGTTGTGCGTGCAGATCAACTAATCAATTATATTAAGAAAAGAGAAAATGTCAAAAAATCTTTATATACAAAAAAAGATATTCAAAGTTATTGTGAGAATTTATTAAAATATCAAATTGAATCAAAATATACGCAAACTTTTGCAAATGACACTTGCCACGAAAATATTAATCAAAATAATTTACTATTAAAAGAAAAATTAAAAAGTTATCGCTTAAAAAAATGTAAAGAAGAAAATAATAGACCCTACTTTATTTTTAATGATAAGACATTGAATAATTTAATAGAAAAAAAGCCTTTAACAAATAAAGAATTAATGAAAATAGAAGGATTTGGACAGTACAAAATAGAAAAATATGGAGAAGATATTTTAAACATTATTAGAGATTTTCAAAAATAATACTAAGAAAAATATTTCATTTTATTGTATACTATACTTAGGTGAATAAAACATGAAACAAGAAATAGAAAAAAAAGACCTTGAATATTTCAGCAGTAAATATGAAGATAATACAAACAACACTAAAATAGAACAAAGTATAAAAAATGTTGGTATACGTAAAACTTGTTTAAATAAAGATTTGGCTGCCAAATACAAATATGACTTTAACATTGAGATACCTAAGGTAAAAATTTATAACCAAAAGAAAAGTTATCAGTGTAGTATTTATGCGTTTTTAAGAGTCATAAAAAGTATTATGCAAAAAGAAAATCCAGCATTAGAAATTGAGACTCTTGATTTATCTGCCAATTACCTTGACTTTTATGACAAACTAGAAAAAATAAATTCTTGTTACAATGAGTTAATGTCCAAAGATTCGATTACATTAGAAGATATCAACAACAAAGTAAATCGTTACATAGGAATTTATGGAACTTTTCATTATTGTAGAGAACTTGTAAAAAAATATGGTTTAGTTCCAACAGGTGTTATGGAAGAAGCAAATGTAGAATATGATGCTTTTGAAGTATTGGAATTATTAAAAGCCAAAATAAAATCAGATGCGACTTTATTAATAAACAAGAAAGAAAAAACATTTGAAGAATTAAAAAGTTATTTGATGAAAGAAGCCTATACTTTTTTATCAAAAATAATGGGAAATCCTCCCTTGCATTTCAAATGGGATAAAAAAGAAACAACACCTTTGGAGTTTAAAGATAGATATTTAAAAAGTGATTTAGAAGATTATATAACCGTTATCTCTTATGATAAAGAAGTATTCTATAATAGTTATGCTTATGTCCCAAGTGTATATTTAAAAGATACTGAAAAAATCAAAACATTAAATATAGAACAAATAAAAAATGCTGTGATAAAACAACTACAAGAGGGTATTGGTGTTTGGTTTTCTTGTGAAGAATCAACAACATTAGATTATGATTTAAACTTATTAGATGATAACATCTATAAATATAAAGAATTATTAAATATCAAAGAAATTCCTAAAGAGGATAAACTTACATTAGACTTAATTAACTACGACCATGCTATGTGTATTATTGGGGCTAAAGTAGAAAACGGAGAAGTGAAACAATTTAAAGTAGACAACAGTTTTGATGAACATGGAAAATACAAAGGCCATTTAATTATGACAAATTCTTTCTTTGAAACTGATATTATTACATTGATTGTGAATAAGAAATATTTATCAAAAGAAAACTAAACTTCTTTGCCACTAGTTGAAATAATGATAAACTTATAATAAGGAGAACAAATTTTATGGAATATATTGTAGATAAAGACAACTTTCAAATTCCCATTTTAGAAATTGAAAATCTTGTAACGAATAATAAATATCGCCAAATGATTGAAGAAAGATTTAAATTAATTGGGCTTCAATTATTTCCGAACCATAAAAATCATAGTATAGACCATGCTAAAAATACGACCTTATTTGCATTAATCATTTCAAGTTTTATCAATATTTCAGAAAACGAACGAAACTTACTTATAGATGGAGCATTACTACACGATATAGGAAGAATAAATGATTTTGATGACGAAAGCCACAGTAAAAATGGTGCACAGATTGCTTATAATGTGAAAAAAAATGATGATTACTATACTTCCGAAACATTAAAAT
>CAMYTM010000152.1 GCA_947297555.1 uncultured Mycoplasmatota bacterium
GTATAAACCTAAGTAACCCTGATAGTGATCCTGCAATTAGACAAATTGTAGAATATTTAAAAGAAACATCCTATAGAACAACAGGAAAATGTCCTGCTGGATATACAGGTTACAATAGAGAAGGAAGAATAGATAGCAGAAATTCAGCATTTTGTTTAAAAGCCCAAGAGGCTAGAGGAAATGTTCCTGATCGTTATGGAGAAATTCCTATTATGAATTATTATAGAGTAGTTGTATTTTATCAACTCGATTTACCAATATTTAGAAGTATATTTGAATTTAGAGTTTCTGGAGATACAAAAATAATGAGTCATTCTAAAGGGGTGAAGTCATGAGAGAAGCGATAGGTGGTACATGGCTTACCCAATTAATCATTATATTCATGCTAATATTTGTTGCTTTTCTAGCATTATCATTGAATTATACAAAAGCATTTAAAGTAAAAAATGAAATATTATCCATTATCGAAAAAAGAGAAGGGTTAACTGATGGCTCTAATGGCGCTATTGAAATTATCAATAATTATTTAAAAAGTACGAATTATAGAGTAACAAAATCATGTGAAATAGGAAGTTATGGAGTAGGAGATTTAAATAGAAGTACTGCAGAATTAGTAACGAGTAACAGCAAAAAATATTATTATTGCGTTAGTAAAATAAAAGCTCCTTCTGTAAATAATAGAGGAAAAGTGTATTATAAAGTTAATATATTTTTCTACTTTAATTTACCAGTTTTAGGAGATATCTTTAAATTTGATGTAAATGGTTCTACGGGAGATGTTGTAATACCTGCAGATAACTTAATAGCAAGGGAGGAATAAAAAGTGAATGTTATTGTATCAAATAAATATCAGTCATTATTAGCAACACTAGATATTGACATTATAAAAAATATAAATGGAGAATTCGAAGTAGAAGATTTAGTGAATCAATTTACGAACTTTTACTTTAACAAAATGATTTTAGATATTACAGCATTAAAAAATTATCAAGATATTGAAACGCTACAAAGTCTTTCTGTAAGAATGGATGTTAGTAATATTATTATTTTATTAGATGATTCTGAAACTGTAAATTCCCCTAAATATTTATCTGGATTAATTTCGATGGGAATTTATAATTTTACGCGTAATGTAGACGCTATTAAATTTTTAATCAATAATCCAAATACCTATAAAGATGTTGCACAATACCATCAATTAAATATTGTTTCTACCACTGGAGAAGAAGGTGGCGACTATAATAAACTTGGTTTACGTGTTATTGGAATAAAAAATGTTACGAATCATGCAGGATCTACTACTTTAACCTATTTATTAAAAAAGCAACTAGCAACTAAATACAATGTTATTGCTGTAGAAGTAGATGAACATGACTTTATTTACTTTAATGATAAGACTTTAAAGACAACCTCAAGCCTTGATTTACCCGCATTTATTGCGATGAATAGTGAAGCAGAAGTTATACTTGTTGATTTAAACGATCGTGGAAGTATTTCATCTTGTTCAGAAGTCATTTATTTGATTGAACCAGGATTGATTAAATTAAACAAACTAATCCGTAAAGACAAACGTGCTTTTGAAAAATTAAAAGACAAAAAGATTGTTTTAAATAGAAGTATTTTAAATCAACGCGATATTAAGGACTTTGAGTATGAATCACGCAGTAAAGTATTTTATAATATTCCATATTTAGATGATAAGTTAGATTATCAAAAAGTGTTAGAAGAATTTTTAATTAAATTAGGTTTTGCTCGTTTTGAGGATTCTAGTGGAGAAGAACAAAAAAATAGCAAATTATTTAATATTTTTAAAGGATAAGGAAAAATGATAATTGTCAAAGTTTACACTTTTATAAGCGTAAAACTTGACAATAGGATAAATAATGTATAAAATTAATCTAGAAAATAAAAAAAGAGAGAGGTATAAATTATGAATTTAGCAGATTTATTCTTAACGATGGAAGTTGGTCAAGCAGATGGTTTTTGTGCTGCAACAGCAAATATTTGGCAAGTAGTAGTTTGGGTATTATTAGTATTTAAAATTGTAATTCCGCTATTATTAATCATATTTGGTATGATTGATTTAGGAAAAGCAGTTATTGCAAGTAAAGAAGATGAAATTAAAAAAGCAACAGGAGCTTTAGTAAGAAGAGCGATTGCTGCTGTGGTTATTTTCTTGCTTCCAACAATTATTAGTTTTATAATGACAGTTATAGGTGGCTTTAGTGAGGGCGCTCAAGAAGATTTTGATGTTTGTAAAGCATGTATTACGAATCCAAACACCGGATGTACTGCCGCAGATGCATTATGGGGAAATGATTAAGCAATGTAAATTGCTTTTTTTTTGTCTCTATGATATGATTTTTGTATGGTGATAACAAATGAAACAGAAATTAGAGCATTTAAAAAATATATATTCAAGTAATAAACAAAAAGTCGTGTTATTTGGAAGTATAGCATTGATTATGTTATTAATTATTATAGCAATAGCAATAGTAGTGAAAATAGTAGGCTTTAAAATTACTTATGAACAATTAGAAGAAAAATTGGAAAAGGCGAGTGTAAAGTATCTTTCAGAACATCCAGATGAACTTCCAAATGATACAAAACCCACTGTTATAATAAGTACAGACACTTTAATAGAAAATAAATACATTAAAGAATTAAAAAAATATGTGAAAGATTCTTCATGTACTGCTAATATAATGGTAGATTATATAGATAATGCTTATAAATATCAGACATATTTAACATGTAATAAGTTCAAAACAGAAAAATTCGTTGATGTAATTAAAAAAAATAATAAACTTTCTCAAACGTATGAAGGGCTGTATGAACTAAATAATGAATTTGTTTTTAGAGGACAAAATCCAAATAATTTTGTTTCATTTGCAGATAGATTATGGCGTTTAATAAAAATAAATAAGTCAGGAAATATTGAAATGATTGTAAGTACTGACAAAGCAGATATTAACGGAGATTGGGATAATCGTTATAATACAGAAAAAGATTCAAGAAAAGGAATAAATAGTTTTTTATTAAGTCGTTCTTTTTCGAATATCAAAAACTTTTATGATACAACTTTAAGTAGTTATTCACATTATTTGGCACACTTTGATTTATGTCGTGGAAAAAGATTAGAAGAAACTACAGATA
>CAMYTM010000153.1 GCA_947297555.1 uncultured Mycoplasmatota bacterium
ATACGAGTGATGAAATAGATGGAGAATGTACAACCCCAATGAATGAAGAGAAAACGCAAGGCTTAAGTGGAGAAACTGGAAACTGTAAGATTGGAGACTATATGACACCATCAGCCTTCATTACAATGGGAACCAATGGGTTATGGGTAGGAAAATTTGAAACAGGTAATAAAAGTATAACAAATGAATCGAATTCTATACTAAATAAAAATGATTCAACAAAAGTGCAAATTAAACCAAATGTGTATTCATGGCGTGGAATACAAGTCGCAAATGCCTACTTAACAAGTTACAACTATAAGAGAGAATATGATAGTCATATGATGAAGAATACAGAATGGGGAGTAGTAGCCTATTTACAACATAGTAAGTACGGAAGTGCATTAAGAGTAAGGATAAATAATAATGCTGCTTATATAACAGGTTATGCAGCCATTAGGGAGGGTGTAGATATTCAAAAAACCTCTTTAAAAGAGGATGGAACGTATACAAAAAATTATAAAAATCCTTTAAGTCAAGTAGCAAGTACGACAGGAAACTATAGTGGTATTTATGATATGAATGGAGGTGCTACAGAATATGTAATGGGGGTGATGCTAAATAAAAGTAATACTAGGCCCTTAAGTGGAAAAAATAATATATATAATTCAGGTTTTAACGGCGTTTATGCGGAAGGGGGTTCATTAACAACAGGTGTTGCTTTTCCAGAAACTAAATATTATGATTGTTATGTTTATAATGATTCAAATAATATGTATATTAGAGGGATTATGGGAGATGCCACTAAGGAGTTAGGGGGATTTGGAAAAAATAATATTTCTTCGTGGTATGAAAATAAAGTGCTTTTGACTATTTCTAGTTCACCGTGGTTTGTTCGCGGAAGTCGTTCTTCTTCTGATTTAGACGTAGGAATTTTTACAAGTAATGCTTTTTGGGGGAATAATTATAGTTTGAATACTTTTCGAATAGTTCTTGCCATAAAATAAAATGTAGAGAAAAAACTTCTCTATTTTTTTTGTGTTAATTTTAAACTTGTCCACATATAGTTTTTTAGGAGGACAAGCATAGTTATGAATATAAAAGGATTAACAGAAAAAGAAGTAGCGATTAGTCGTAAAAATTATGGAGATAATGAACTTACCAAAAAGAAAAAAAATAGTTTTGTAAGACTCCTCTTAGAGTCCTTGGCGGATCCTATTATTAAAATACTTTTAATAGCCCTTGCTGTAAAAGTAGTGATTCTATTTCGAAACTTTGATTGGTTTGAAACAATAGGAATATTAATAGCAATTTTCTTAGCTTCTTTCATTTCTAGTATTTCAGAATATGGAAGTGAAGCGGCATTTGAGCGACTTGGAGAAGAAGCAAGCAAAATTAAAGTCAAAGTAAAAAGAGAAGGTAGCATTAAAGAAATAGAAATTAAAGAGGTTGTAAAAAATGATATAGTTTTATTAAATACAGGAGATAAAATTCCAGCAGATGGATATCTTGTAGAAGGAAGTATTTATGTAGATGAATCTAGTATCAATGGAGAAGCGAAAGAAACAGAAAAAATAAGCACAACCAAAACCATTTTACAAGATAAAAATAAAGTATATCGTGGAACCATTGTTTATAACGGTAGCGCTACAATGAAAGTCTCAGAAGTTGGAAATAATACAATTTATGGGCGTCTTGCCTCAGAACTGCAAGAAAATGAACCGATAAGTCCTTTAAAACTTCGTTTGCGTGGACTTGCCAATGTAATTAGTAAAATTGGATATGTTGGAGCAATATTAGTTACTATTTCTTATTTATTCTCTGTTATCTTTATTGCTAATCATTTTGACAAAACTCTCATTTTAAGTACTCTTACTAATTTTGATATTATGTTTGAACACTTAATGTACGCACTTACGCTTAGTGTAACAATTATCATTGTTGCAGTACCAGAAGGACTTCCTATGATGATTACGCTTGTACTTTCAAGCAATATGAAAAGAATGTTAAAAAATAATGTTTTGGTTAGAAGGTTAGTGGGTATCGAAACTGCTGGAAGTTTAAATGTTTTACTTACAGATAAAACAGGAACGCTTACAAAAGGAAAATTAGAAGTGACTGAGTTTATTACAGGGAATTTAAAATCTTATAAAACCATCGAAAATTTAAAAACACAAAAATTTTATAATAGTATTTATGAATCATTTTTTTATAATAACGAAAGTACATTTGATAATACTGGAAATCCAGTTGGAGGAAATACTACTGATAGAGCTTTATTAAAATTTTTAAAGAATCGAGAAAATCGTTTTACAAAAATAATCAAAAAAGAGCCGTTTAACAGCCAAAATAAGTATTCTTATGTTGAAATTGATAATGGAGAAAAAAGAATTTATATAAAGGGGGCTGCTGAGAAATTATTGTCTTATTGTACCTATTATCTAGATGAAGAAAATAGAGAAAGAACACTAATTAATAAAAAGGAATTAGAAATAAAAATAGATACTTTAACAAAATCTGGTACTCGAGTTTTAGTAATGTGCTATTCTAAAAAAGAAAGGAATCAGTTAGTATTACTTGGAATTATTGCCATTCGCGATGAATTAAGAGAAGAAACTAAAGAAGGTATTGACTTAATAAAAAAAGCAGGAATCGATATTATTATGATTACAGGGGATCATAAAGATACAGCGACTTCTATTGCCAAAGAAGCTGGAGTAATTACAAGTAGCCAAGACTTAGTTCTTACAAGTGATGAACTTTCCCATATGTCTGATGAAGAGATTATGAAAGTATCTAAAAATTTAAAAGTAGTCGCAAGCGCACTTCCGAAAGACAAAAGTCGTTTAGTACGCATTTTAGAAGAAATGAATTTAGTAGTTGGAATGACAGGAGATGGAGTAAATGATGCTCCAGCCTTAAAAAAAGCAAATGTTGGATTTGCTATGGGGAGTGGAACGGAAGTATGTAAAGAAGCAAGTGATATTGTAATACTAGATGATAACATCTTATCTATTAGTAAAGCAATTTTGTATGGAAGAACAATTTTCAAGAGTATTCGTAAATTTATTATTTATCAACTTACTTGTAATATGTGTGCATTATTTGTTTCTATTATTGGACCATTCATTGGTATCAATACTCCAATTACGATTATCCAAATGTTAT
>CAMYTM010000154.1 GCA_947297555.1 uncultured Mycoplasmatota bacterium
CCCCCCAGGCGTATTCCTGAAGTTGGGAGGTTTTTCTTTTCTTCTTTTTTCATTTCTTTCCTCCATCTATTTTGTATTTATTATATACAAATATTTAGAATTTTTCAATTTGTTTATTTATTTTATGTGTTTAATTTCGTTTACTCTTGAATAAGATACATGTTAAAATAGTGTCTAGAAATAAGGAAGATGTTATGAAAAATTATATTGACACAATTGAAAACTTTTTAAAAACTTCACAGGAAGATATTTTAAAACAAATAAAATCTTATAATCAGGATGCCGAAGAATCTCAAATAAAATCTTGGAAAAAAATCATTGAAGATTTAAAAAACAGTTCTTTTTTAAAATCCTTAAATTCAAATTTAATTATTGCTTTAGAGTATCAATTAGGAGTTGAAAATATGGCAGCGGACATTATTTTAGCAGGATTTGATAAACAGAGCAAAAAGAATATTTTAATTATTGAGGTTAAAGAATGGAATGATGAATACATTTATAGTACTTCTTTTAGTAACTATCGTGAAAAGGAAAGACAATTACACCCGCAAATACAAGTTAGTAGGCATAAAACAGCCTTTCAGAATTATTTAAATATTGGTCCAAATTATAATGTAGAGAGTGTAGTATTAATTAATAATGTTACAAATAGCGGTATTATGAAATTAATCGAGAAAAATCAAAACACTCATTCGAAACATGTTCCGTGTTATAATAACTTAGATACTTTATTAGAAAATTATAGCAATACTTTTAACTATGGCACTGATGAAATTCAAAATGATTTAACAAATGCTTTTTATAAACCAGCAAGGGATGTTATTGAAGCAATGAATGATATAGTCAAAAATGAGGAAGGTTTTATTTTAACGGATGAACAACAAGAAGCCATGAAAAAAATTATTTTTTCGATGGAAACTGGTAAAAAAATTATTCAAGTTGATGGTTGTGCTGGTTCTGGAAAAACTGCTATTTTGATAAATCTTTATGTAGCATTGCTTCGAAATCATAAATTTGAAAATAAAAATATTTTATTTTGTTCTGGAGCACAAAATACAGCCTTATATCGTTCTTTGTATCCATTTGGTGAACAACTTTTTGCATATTCTTTCAATCTAATTAAAAAAATTGAAAATTTGAAACAAGATTATATCATTATTTTAGATGAAGCACAGCACAATGAAAAAGGTGTAATTAGTGCTTTACTCAAAGAAAATGTCACATTGATTCTAGCTTACGATAAACAGCAAGCCATTATTGCTATGAACGCAGTGGATGAATTAGAAAAATTAGAAGACAATCCTAATTATTGTCAAATTTGTTTAAATAAAACAGTTCGTTTTAACAATTCTGTACATTTTATTTCAAATGTTAAGAAATTATTAAATGGAGATAAAAATAGCATAGAAGATGATAAATTTGACTTCAAAGTTTTATCGAATATTCAAGAAGTTAGCGATAAGGCTAGGGAAATTATTTCTAGTAATCCAAATGATACTTTTGCTACTATTGGATTATTATCAAATGACCATAAAAAAATTGAAGAGTTTATTAATCATAAAGATTCTATATTTTTTATTCATTGGAATTTTAAAGAAGAATGTAAATGGATTCCTTATATTAATTCAAAAAATTATTTTAAACAAAATAACGGAAAATTATGGGTGGGGACATGGTGGATGCCTGGACTTGATGTTGATTATGTTTTAGTAATTGTTGGTCCTGATGCAAAATTAACAAAAGAAGGAATAAAAGCCATCCCTGATAAAATGGCTGAATATAATATGGTAATTAGCGTAGCCAAAAAATTAAATTTCTTTGCTGATGTGGCGGTATATAAAAATGGTTATCAAAAAAAATTAGACAATCCCAATACAACAAAAAAAATAATAAATTATGTTTTTAATAATTCTCAGATAAAAAAAGATTTTGAAAGAGAATTAAATCTATTAATTTGGAATAATTATTATGTAATGCTTACACGCGCTAGAAAAGGTTGCTATGTTTATTTTATGAATGATGAAACACAAGACCCATCATGAAAATTTCATGATGGGTCTTGTGTTTTTATTTCTATTTCTAATTCACATGTATGCAATATTTTCAAAAACATTTCCAATGTTATCTTTCTTATTCCACTTTCATAATGCGCAAGTGTTGAGTCTGCTATTCCTAATTTTTTTGCTAGTTTTTTTTGGGTATATCCGCAACTTTTACGTATTTCTTTTAAATTAATATTATTCATTGATGCTAATTCTATATGGATTCTCTTTTGTTCCACTTCCACTTTTGTATAAAACACTAGACTTTAAATAAAAGGTTGGGCGTATATCAAAATAACGATTACTGTAGTTAGATGTTGCAAAAACAACTGTACCATTAACATGTAGTGACCAAGTTGCTACATATTGGTAATTATATTCTGGTGAAATCAACCATTCACGATATTTCTCATCCAAACAATATAACCAAGCATTTGATATATAATTACTTCGATTATTATATATTATTGTATTTGAAAATTTATTACCAACTGAAAATCCGTAATCACTTGGATACATTAATCCTATATTATTTATATACGAAAGCATGCCTTGACTTTGCCCCTTGGTATCACTCCGTTCGTTATAATAAAAATCTTCTGGGGTATATTGTTCGTTAGAAGTATACCTAGGTGCTCCTAAATACCATACACCTGGTGCTATATAGTTTTGATATTCTTTTAATGAATTCCAATAAACTCTATTTAATACTTGGGTATTAATTGGAGTAGTTTCCCAACGATTATCTGCATTTGTATTCCATATATAACCTAAACCATTATGTCCATTTTCAGATGGTTTATTAGAAGCATTTAAATATCCACTTTCATTTTCAGTATAATAAGTAGATTTAACCAACTTCACTCGATTAATATACTCTCCACCTATTTCACTTTGGGTTGGTATTACTCCTATGATTCGGTATAAATTATCTTCTGGACAGACACTCTCCTCACTTCCAAAACATACATAGTTATTTGGATTTGAACCTGTATATCTATAATCTGTTAAGGCTTTTGTTTGATAGGTTTCTGGATGTTCAAATGCCTCAAAATCTTTACTTGTTTCACTCATGATATAATCTACTAGTCTTACTTTATG
>CAMYTM010000155.1 GCA_947297555.1 uncultured Mycoplasmatota bacterium
TCGTTACGCTGTGGGTTCTGTGATTGAAAGTAGAGTGGACAAAAATATTGGTGGAGTTGCCTCTTTACGTATACAAAATGGTACATTGCGTTTGGGGGATCCTGTTGTTGTAGGAGCCTGTTTTGGGAAAATTCGTACTATGAAAAATGATTTAGGAGAATCTATCGTGAGTGCTGGTCCTTCTACACCGGTAGAGATAACAGGCTTATCAGATAATCCTAGTGCTGGAGATCGCTTTATGGCATTTGAAACTGAGAGTGAGGCTAAAACTGTAGCCAGTAAAAGAGCCGCTCAAAAAAGAGATGCTAAAAATAAAACAACTTCTATGTCTTTAGATGATTTATTTAGTAAGATTAGTGCAGGTCAAAAAGAAATTAATGTTGTTTTAAAAGCCGATGTTAGAGGAAGTGAAGAAGCCGTACGTAATGCTTTAGAAAAGATTGAGATTGAATCTGTAAAAGTTAAAGTTATTCGCAGTGGGATAGGGACGATTACAGAAAGCGATGTAGTTCTTGCCAATGCTAGTAATGCGATTATTGTCGGATTTAATGTTAGTCCATCTTCTACTACTAAGGAGATTGCCAAAGAATACAATGTGGATATTCGCCTTTATACTATTATTTATAAAGTAGTGGAAGAAATGGAACTGGCTATGAAAGGTATGCTAGATCCTGAATTTGAAGAACATGATTTAGGAGAAGCAGAAATTCGCAAAATATTTAAATTCTCTAAAGTTGGAAATATTGCTGGAACTTACGTAACAGATGGTGTTATGAAAAATGGTAGTCTTGCTCGTTTGGTACGTGATGGAATTGTAATCTATGAAGGTAAAATTGCTTCTGTTCAAAGAGAAAAAGATGTGGTAAAAGAAGTTAAAAAAGGATTTGAATGCGGAATTACTTTAGAAAATTTTAGTGATATTAAAGAAGGAGATATCATTAAATCTTATGAAATGGTTGAGGTTAAACGTTCATGAGTATTAAAACAAAGAGAATAGCAAGTGAAATGACACGTGTGATTAGTCAAATTTTATTAGAAGAAGCACGCGATAGTTTATTAAAGAAAATTACGATAACAGGGGCAGAAGTAGCACCAGATTTATCTTTCGCAAAAGTTTACTTTACAAGTCTGTTAACAGAAATGTCTCATCAAGATTTAGAAAGAGAAATGGAGGAGGCTTCTTCATTTATTCGAAAAGAATTAGCAGAAAAAATGGATTTGCGTAATACCCCAAAATTAAAATTTATGTACGATGAATCCATTGAATATGCTAATAATATTGAAAGAATTATTAAAGAAATACATGATAATAATGAATAATCTTTTTATAAAATGAGAGGGTTATAAAAAATTAGAAATGGTTAAGAATAAAACTTAGAAGAAAAGGTGGTAAATATGCAAAATAATATGAATACAGATATGCAAATTGACGATATTAAATCAATCGAAAATAGAATTAAAAATACATTTTTACCTTATATAAAATCTTATGAAGAATTAGAAGAAAAAAGTGTAGAAGACTTAATTAGATTAGATGGAATAACTTTTAGAGATATTTTGTGTTTAGTAGCGATTATAAATGCTCAGGGATATCATATTATAGGGGAAGAAAAAATGAATTTAAGTTATTTTTTTGGGGAACCTACAAGAAGTTTATTTCTAGAATGTGAGGCGTTGCTTTTAGAAAGAAATATGATACGCCGCATGAAGGATAAAGAAAAAGATTCTATGAAAAAGTTGTCTTATGCAAATCAAGCTATGGAATTAAATAAAAGAATAGAAGAAAAACTTGGACAGATTGATGAAATTGTATTAGAAAATAAACAGATGAGATAAGTATTTAAGTATGAATGGAATTATTGTTATCAATAAAGAGAGTGGTTGTACAAGTAGAGATGTTATTAATTCTTTAAATAAAGAGTTTCACATAAAACGGATAGGACATACAGGAACTTTGGATCCATTAGCAACTGGTGTTTTGGTTGTGTGTATAGGAAAATATACTAAATTAGTAGATAAAATTACAAGTTTATCTAAGGAGTATGTGGCGACAATAAAGTTAGGAATAGAAACAGATACTTTGGATAGTACTGGAAATATACTTGCAAAAAATAATAAAACAGTTGTGGACAAGCAACTACTTATCAACACTTTGCATTCTTTTTTAGGAAAAAGTATACAAGAAGTTCCTAAATACGCTGCCGTAAAAGTACAAGGAAAAAAACTATATGAATATGCAAGAAATAATGAAGAAGTTGTTTTACCAAAAAGAGAGATAGAAATAACTGATATTGAGTTATTAGAAAATGATAAAGGTTCGATAAAATTTCGTGTGGTGGTTTCTAAAGGTACTTATATTCGTAGTTTAATACGAGATATTTGTAATAAGTTAGATGTATTAGGAACGATGAGTTCTTTGATTAGAACCAGACAGGGGGATTTTTTACTTGAAGATGCTTATGCAATAAATGATGTGAAAAAAGGAAATTATAGACTTTTAACGATAGAAGATATTTTTTCTTATCCTTATTATGAATTAAATGAAGAAGAGTATTTTAAAGTGAAAAATGGTAGGGCATTTTCAATTGATAAAACGGATAATTATTTATTTATGCGTTATCATGGTGAAGTTGTGGCTATTTATACTTTAGATGAAAATTTGTATAAAGTTTATTTTATGTTGTAAAAAAATTAATAAAATCTAAAAAAAGTGTTTGAAATAATTGAAATACTTTTTTTTTTGTAGTAAAATGAAAGTAAGTAAACAAAAAGATTTATAGCAAGGAGTTTTGGATATGAAGAAAGGAATTTTATTCATTACACTTTTAGTTGCTACTGCTGTTTCATTTTATTTTGTTAGTGGAACATATGCGAAGTATACAACTACTTTTACAGGAACTAGTAGTGCAAAAGTGGCACAATGGAAATTTGATTATACAGAAAACGTTGATTTGTTTGCTGTATTATATGAAGCAAAAGGAGAAATTTGGGATCAACCGGGCGGAGGAGTGAATAAAGTTTTAGATTCAGATGTAACTCCTGGTAAAATAGCCCCTGGTACTTATGGAGAATATAGTTTTACTTTATCTGCAAAATTATAATTAATTAATTCTGTTAATTCCTCTATAGTATCA
>CAMYTM010000156.1 GCA_947297555.1 uncultured Mycoplasmatota bacterium
CATATATAGAATAGATAAAAACATATTTGTTTTACAATCATCATATAAAATCCACTCAAATAAATAAAGAATTCCTAAAGTATAAAATGCAGCAAATGGTAAATCAGCATACGTAGAAAAAGTAAAATCGGCAAAACTTTGATAAGTGAGCATTATTAAAATTATGAAAAAAAGAAATTTAGTTTTATTTATTTTATGTTTTTGTAATAAACCTAGTAGATTTATAATAAAAAATAAAAATATAATTCCTGGAATTATTCTTATTGCATTTTCAACTATTTTTCCAGAAAATAAGTAAAAAGAACTATATACTATAGGTAAAAAATCTGGATATTTCTCTATTCCTGTATTAAGAAATAGATTTAATTTTTGTTCTAAAAATATTCTTTTTGCATTTAAAGCCCATGCTGCAAATTCATCTGGATATAATATATTATGAAAATAAGCATAAGTAATAAAATAGGTAAAAAGAATTATAAAACTAATCAGTAATAAGAGAAACTTATAATCCATTTTCTTTTTGGTGTTTATTTTTATTCTTATATTTTTTTTCTTAAAAAGAAAATGTACAACATACAAAATATCGCATATTATTATAAGATAAAAAAGTGAAAACGAAAGTTTTATATTTAACATTCCTATGATTAATACATACCAAGAAAAGCAAAGAAATCCTAACAAAGAAGAAAAAGAAATTCGTTCTAGTTTATTTATCTTATATGTATCAATCCATTTGATTTTTTCTAAAATGGATTCAATAAAGAAACCAAAAATAATTAAAACTAATAAATATAGTAATATCATTTATTTAACCTCCTTAAATAAGTTTGAAATATCTGTTGCATCATAATTTATAGTAAAAATCTTTCCATTTTCTAGATCTAAATCATATCCATATGTTATTAATTTTTCGTTATTTCTCACAATTATAAAATCTGTTTCTTGCTTTTTTATAAAATCCATAAAAATTTCGTCTGTAACATAATTAATATATACATAAGTGTTAAAGTATTTTGTGGTAAAAGGATACAAATAATACCTTAAATGATTATAATATAAATAACCTGTATCTTCTGTATCAAGATAAATATACTTACAAGAATCTTTTGGACACTCCATTTTCTCTTTAACATGATTAGCAATTTTACATGCTCCTTGGCAATGTTGGATAAACTCCTCTCCATTTTCAATATTTTTATAGATTTTTGGAATATAAGAAATCGATAGAATGAAAATTAAAAATATGCCTACATAAACGGTAATTTTTTTTATTTTAGCCCAATCTTCTTTTATTACATTATATACTTTCGTAAAGTTGATTTGATTAATAACTACATCAATGATATAAGAAATGATAATTAACATTACTATAAGAAAAAGATAGCCTACCCAGTTTGAACTTTTGATTATGTTAGAAACTAGACTACTGTTATTCACAAGATTATTAAGGATTAAAAAATGCCATACTAATAATGCATAAGAATGTTCTGCCAAAAAAGATGATAAATCGGATATTCTTTTTAATTTAAAATTGATTTGACTTGTAAAGAAAGCAAATAAAGCCACCCATATATCTAAAATGTAAAAATAAAATAATCCTTTTTTAGACATACTATAGATTTGGGCATTCCAAAAATGAAAAGTATTACTTCCGACAAAAATAATAAAAACTATACCCATTAAAATGAAAGTCGAAAAGAATATATTCCAATAATTATTTAATTTATTTTTATGTTCATATTTAGAAATCAACATTCCCAAAATAAAAATATCTAGTGTTGTGAATAACTGTCTTCCATATATAAAATAGTAGGAAGTATCTAAATTATTTTGAGGTAAGATAATAAAATATAATAACCATTTTAGCCCTAAAGATATAAATAATGAGAAAATATATGAGAGTATTGGAAATTTATCTACTGCTTTTTTTAAAATTGGGGCTAGCAAATAGAATTGAAAAACTACTGATATCACCCATAGAATACTATTTACAGTATGATGACAAGAATAAAATAAGTTATGAAATAAGAAAAAATGAGAAATTAGATTTGTAAAATAATCTTTGCTTAAGTATATTGCAGCAGAAGTAAATAAAAGGCAAACTGCTAAAGAAATATAATAATGAGGGGCTATTCTTTTTAATTGATTTTTTAAATACTCTACATAGTTATTTTCCTTTTTAGATAAATTTTTATAAATAGCATATCCACATATAAAAAAGAGAATAGTAGTTCCTAATTCTTCTCCAAATTTAATAAAATTTGTCAAATATATATTACTAAAGATCATGTGAGTTACTTTATATATATTGGAAACTACTATCATCAAAATGGATATAGCCGTTAAATAAGTCATATTTTTATTATTTTTCATACTTCCACTTCCTTTATGTATTATTTAATTATTTCTTATTCTATATCCCACACTTTTTTTAAAAATTTATATCTTTCTTGTATCAATTTCTTTTGATGTTTGTCAAATTTTATCTTGCCATCTAAATATTCATGCATACTTTGAATTTCTTTTAAGTGTTGTTCTTTTTTAGTAGTTGAAGTTACATTATTTCCATGCACACGATAATAATTTAATTGTTTATAAGTATATTTAACACTACCATAAAACATTAAATTGGCATAAATGTACCAATCCCCTACTTGTTTGTATTTGCTTGCTTCTTTAAAGAAATCATAATCACCATTTCTTATAATACAAGAAGAAACATTAGCAATCGTAGTATTTAAAAAGGCATATTCTTCTAATTCTTTTACACCCTCATTTACAAAATTTTTATTGAAATGGCCAGAATGCTGAATATCAATTTCTTTTACTATACTTCCTATGTAAACTTTTCCCTCTACATCTATAAAAGAAGTATCTGCGTAAGAGATTACTATATCTTTTGTTAATCCTTTTTGCAGATTAGCAAGTAATTTTTTATCGCAATAATCGTCTGCTTCTGCTATCCAAACATAATCTCCTGTTGCTTCTTTAAATCCTTTATACCATTGTTTAAAAGCAGAACCACTATTTTTCTCATTAAAAATCGTTTTCATTTTTATATGAGGTGAAATTATTTTTTCGAGAGTTTTGATTGTTTTTTCACTGTTATCACT
>CAMYTM010000157.1 GCA_947297555.1 uncultured Mycoplasmatota bacterium
ATTCATTTCTTGAACCGGTACTTCTATTATTTCTTTTTTATTCAAATCAAGTAGATAAGGCTTTTCATTTATTTTTACTAAACTACATCCTTTTGAAAAAGGACTTGCATACAAAAAACACATTCCATTAAATAAAATCTGATTCTCTTTATTCGTATAGAAATAAACTATATTTTGCTTTGTAAGTTTCATTTTCCATAATAGAATATCTTCACTTATATTTAATATCGTAATCTCTTTAATATTATCTCTTGCATCAGGATATAAAAAACAAATTTGTTCATAAACTTTTGCCTTTGAGATTTCACTTCTAATCATCACACTACCCCCTCAAATAGTGCTTTTTATTATAGGGATTTACATCTATTTTGTCAAGTGATTTATTGTTTCTGATAGAATAAATCATCTGGTTTTGAATCTAAAACAACTGCTATTTTAAATGCCATATCATAATAAACTTTTCTTTTTTTATGTTCTATTTGCCAATAAAAACTTTTGCTTATCCCTAGTTTTTGAGCAATTTTTTTATAATTCATTCCTTTTTGTTCTCTAATTTTTTTTAAATTATGATAATAGTCTTCCATATTAATACCTCATTTTTTTAATTATAACATACTTTATTACAATACCCCACACATTTCCGTATTTTCTAATTTTTTTAGAGAAAATTAGAATTAGGTGATTACTATGTTAGAAAAACTAAAGGAACTTAGAGAATATGAAGGATATACCCAAAAAGATATTGCTACATTTTTAAAAGTAGTTCGTTCGACTTATGCTGGTTGGGAAAGTGGTAAGGATATTATTCCTTTATCTAAATTAAACGATCTGGCTAATTTTTACCATACTTCACTTGATTACTTAGTTGGAAATACTCCTACTTTGGAAATGATACAAGAAATACAAAAAATTAATTCTGAAACTGTTGCCAATAATCTAAAAAAATTTAGAGAAGAGAATCGTTTAACACAAAAAAATGTAGCCGATACTATTAATTCTAGTCAATCTAACATTCATAAGTATGAAAACAATAAATCATTAATAACCACTACGTATGCTATGGAATTTTCTAAACAATACAATTATTCCCTAGATGATCTTGTAGGTCGTAAGAAAAACAACTAAACTTTTTTTGTTTAGTTGCTTTTTTAAAACATTTTGTCTATATTTTTTGGAACTTTATCACTAACAATTGTATTTATGATCTTATCTTCTTGTTCTTTTGAAACATTTTTCCCTGTCATAGTACTTAAAGTCGCAATGACTTCTCTTAATGTATTTTCATCTTTCATATTCCCATCTTGCAATTTTTTGGCAAGACCTATAATTGTATCCTTATTTACTTTTGTTTTCTTCTCTACTTTATTGAAAAAGTCATCTTTAAATTCCATTATACTCACCTAATGTAATATATGTTAAAAATCTATTTGGTTGTCATATTTTCATAATCTTTATAAAATATATCGTCAGGTTTTAAATTAAAAATGGAGGCAATTTCTTTTGCCATATCGTAAGATAATCTCCTGTTTTTATGCTCAATTTGCCAGTAATAGGATTTACTAATTCCTAATTTTTTTGCCATAGTTTCGTAACTAAAGCCACTCTTTTCACGTAGTTTTTTTAAATCCTTCATATTTTTTCCTCCAAATGCTTTTTTATAATACGCCAAATTAGTTTTATTGTCAATTTTTGTGCAGTTATAGTGGTATGGACTTACTACCTTTAAAAATCTATATTTATACTAAAGGAGAACTGTATGGAAATTCAAGAAATAATCGGTAATAATTTGAAATATTTTCGTTATCAAACTAAATTGTCACAAGAAAAATTTTATAGTCAATTTGGGTTAAATTATCGTTATCTCGCATGTATAGAACGAGGAGAAATAAATGTTTCAATAAAATTTTTAGATAAGTTAGCCAAAGCACTTAAAGTTGATATTCGTGAATTTTTTAATCCTGATAATGAACGATTCAATTTTAAAAAGAGAATTGATGGAAAAGAAAAGGAAGATTAAAAATAGTAAAAAATTAATCTTCCTTTTTATTTTTAAATTTTAATACAATAGGTGTTCCAGAAAAACCAAAATTTTCTCTTATTTTATTTTCTAAATAACGTGCATAACTAAAATGAACGAGTCCTTTACTATTTACCTTTAATTCAAATTTAGGAGGTTTGTTATCCACTTGGCTAGCAAAATAGATTTTCAAACGTTTTCCTTTATAAGAAGGGGGTTCATGCATAGTGACTGCATCTATTATAACATTATTTAGATCGCTTGTCTTAATTTCTTTTCGATTGTTTTCGAAAGATGAAAGAATGGCAGGCATTAAAGTATGCATTCTTTTTTTTGTTTTAGCAGATAAAAATACAACGTTAGCAAAACTGGCAAACATAAAATGGGATTCTAAGTTTTTTTTCCAATTTTTAATTTCTTGGTCTGGATGTGTAATGGTATCCCATTTATTAACCGCGATGACAATTCCTTTTCCAGCATCTAAGGCATAGGATAAAATATGTTTATCATGCTCAATAATGCCTTCTTCAGCATTAATAACTAAAACGCAAACATCGCTTCTATCAATTGCTTTTAAACTACGAAGTAAACTATATTTTTCGATATTTTCATAGATTCTTCCTTTTTTACGCATTCCTGCTGTATCTATTACTATATACTCTTTTCCTTGATAAGTAAAAGGAGTATCTGTTGCATCTCGAGTAGTTCCAGCAATGTCACTTACAATCACTCTTTCTTCGTTCAATAAAGCATTAATTAAACTACTCTTTCCTACATTGGGTCTACCAATAAAACAAAATTTTAAACGATTGTCCTCTTCCTCTTCCTCCTCTTTAAAATCTTCCGTAATGTCTTCTAATAGTTCTGTAAAACCTAAATTATGAGAGGCACTAATGGGCAATACTGTAGAGAAACCCAATTCATAAAAATTATAAATAACCTCTTGTCTTTTTTCATTATCTACTTTGTTCACAGCAACAATTACTTTTTTATTTGTTTTCATTAAAATATTACGAATTTTAATGTCACTACTACTTATTTCTTCTTTGCCATCAACTATGAAAACAATAACATCGGCTTCATCTATAG
>CAMYTM010000158.1 GCA_947297555.1 uncultured Mycoplasmatota bacterium
ATCTAAAAGTCTAGAATCGACCATAGGATTTGCAGCATCTATGGTTCTTCCAAGAGGTTCTATTAAACGTTCAATGGTTCTTACAATGTGTTCATCATTAATAAAAGAAACACTTTCATCTTTAATGAGTTGCCCATCTATTTCTATATAAATTTCGTCCGGATTATTGACCATAATTTCGGTGATATTTTTATCTTCTAATAGTTCTGTTAAAGGCCCATACCCATTGATTTCATTATCAATTAAATTAAATAAATGGCTTCTTTCTAAATTGGTTAAGTCATATCCTTCAATTGCTGTTTCTACTTCTTCATTAATAAACTCATTTAATACTTTGTCTTCTGGTATTTCTTTATCAATTAATCTTTCTACAATCGTGGTTCTAAGCGAATCTAGTAGTTTTTTATCTGGAAATATTTCATAGTCAGAGATAGAGGCAATTTTAGGTGATTTTCTTTCAATATTAAAAGCATCTATTAAACTAACTTTGCTCAATTTCTTCACCACTTTCTTTTTCTTCTTTTTTCATTGTATCTAATGCGATATGCATTAATGTTTCATAATCTTTATTGAATGTTGTGGGCATTTTTTCTTGAAGTGTAATGATTTCACCATTCATGATGTAACTATCCATATTTTTAATATAAAAACTTGCAGTTAAGGTATAGTCAATATTGGCTTTAATTATATTTTTAATATCGAATATAGAAAAATAATCTTTATAAGGATCACGACTATTGTTCAATAAAATTTTATAATTGGTGATATTGGAATCTTTAAAAATACTAATTAAAGACTTCATATTTTTTAAATCTAGTGGATCATTTGAGAGAACAAATAAAATTTCATCAACTTTGTCTAATGTTACAATGTTAATTTCATCTAAAACATGCGTGGTATCGATTAAAACAATATCATAGTTTGACTCGGCTTTGTCGATTAAAATATCAATGTATTTGGAGTCTATTTTACTTGCTTGACGCGGATCTTTTGGGCTTGGTAAGATATCAATACATTCATCATATTTTGTAATATAATTTTTGAATTCTTTATAACGATTGTTGTTATAATCATCAACAAAATTAAAAATGGTTTTTTCAAAAGGACGGTTTAACCCCATCGTGATTCCACCACTTGATAAATCTAAATCAACAAGTAATACTTTTTTTTCTAATTGTTCAAAGATTCCGGCTAGGTTAATGGCTGTTGTGGTTTTTCCAACGCCCCCTTTGCTTGAAAAAATACAGATTGATTTTCCTTTTGTTCTAGACATATTATCCCTCTATTCTTTTTTGATTTGTAAAGTCCCTTCTTTTAAGGTTCCACTTAACACAGATTTTATTTTGTAGGATTGAATACCAATAATTTTACCAAATATGCTTTCTTTATCATATTCTATTGCGATAAGAACTTTATCTTCCTCTTTTGTAATGATGATATTGTTCGTGGGAAGATTATTTTTTGCAAATAAAGACACTACTTTTTCGTTATAATTTTCATCAAAACGGTTCTCAAAGGTGGTTTTTAAGATGGTTTTCGTTGTACTGTTTATTTTGGTGTGTTCTTTTAATAGAAGACCTGTGTCGACTACAAAAGCCAGTAATAGTAAAAGAACAGGTACAATTAGTATGAAAAGAATTAATGTTTGGCCTTTGTTATTCATGGTAAATCACTCTTTTTACTTTGGCTTCATAAGGGTTCCCCAAAATCAAATTTAAACCAGGTGTGATGATTTCAATTTTTTTGGTAATGATAAAGTTTTGATACTCTTCTTCCTCTTTTTCTTCTACTTCAATTTTTTCTCCTGCTAATTTTTCTTGCATACTTTCTATATTTTTTTCTTTTTCATAAATTGTAATAATATCGTCCATTTTGCTTTCTAAATTATTTTGCGTATACAAGATTTTTCCGAAGTCAATGCAGGCAAATAGCATAAAAATAAAAATTGGCAGTATAATTACGAATTCTACCAGTGCTTGCCCACTTTTCTTGCGTATCATTTCATCACCCCTTCCATGATTTATTAAATGAACGTATGAATATCAAATCTATTCTTTATCTTTACAAGTGGCTTCTCCTGGTTTTTCTCCTGGCACATATTCTTGATCTACTAATGAACATGAAGTTTTTGTAATGGAATCTTTTAAATACCCTCCAAAATAACTTACAATTGCTATGGTGATGACACTAATAATTGCCACAATTAAAACGTATTCCACAAGGGCTTGTCCATTTTTATTTCTTACCATACATCCACCTACTATCATATTAAATATAAACTAAATACATAGCAAAGTCAAATTTTTTTGCATAAGAAAAAGGACTATTTATCCTCTTTCGACTTTGGTACTAGATGTAGAATTCTTTTTTGGTTTTGCTCTATTTCTGGGGTTTCATTATCACTTGCATATTCAAAGGGAAAATGTCAAATTACTTGTTATTATTCTTCCTACATTATTATAGATGAGGTAAAAAAAGTCATATCAATCTTGGTACTCACTTGTGATACCAAAATAACCTTCTAGTGTTAGCCAGTCGCCATTATTGTAGAGTTTTTCAGCAAGTTCTTCTCCAACATAACGGAAGTGCCATGATTCATATTTGAAACCAGTTTCATTTGATTTTCCGTTAGGGAATCGCAAAATAAAGCCATATTTATAGCAATGTTCAGAAAGCCAATTGGCTTCTTTTGTATTATGAAATTTATCGCTTACTTCGTTTACATCAAAAGTAAGTCCTGTTTGGTGTTCTGAGTGTCCAGGTCTAGCCGAATAGGTATCTGCTGCTGCTTTACCATCTCTTTTGACGTAGTTGTTGTAGAGTGTAACTTGACGCTCGTAAGAACGGTATCCACTGACAATGTAAATATTAAGTCCATCTAATAAAGCCGCAGATTTTAATTTATTGAACGCTTCCTTTGTTTCTTCTGTAAGACCGTTCCCAAAATCCGCAGGAAGTGCATAGGTTTTGTTGACGATTAATGTTCCTTCAATATAGGTAGCACCATTTCTTATTTCTCCTTTAAACCCTTTGGAAGTTGTAAAATGGTTTTCATCAGTGGGTTCGTTTGCATCTTGTTTTATTACTTTCAGCGTAAAGG
>CAMYTM010000159.1 GCA_947297555.1 uncultured Mycoplasmatota bacterium
GAAAGATATAGTATGCGATATGCTTTTAGTAGTAAAATTGTTTGTGGCTTTTGTGGAGCAAATTATTCAAGAAGATCAAGTGGCAAAAATAAAAATGGAAAACAAAATATTTATTGGGCTTGTATGGGAAGAATAGATAAAAACGAATGTGAAGAATCTATCTATATAAAAGAAGAAATACTTGAAAATTTATTTATTCAAATTTACAACTCAATAATTGATAATAAACACAAAACAAAAGATAAATTATTAGAAGCAATAAAATCTGTTGTAGAAGAAAACCATGCAAAGACTAAACTAAATAAATTAGAACTACAAGAAAATAATATTCGTACAAAAATATCTAATTTAATTGATTTAAAACTAGAAAACGTTATTGATAAAGAGGCATACATTGAGAAAGAAAAAGAACTACAAAATCAATTAAACAATATCTTAGAACAAAAAGAAGAATATAAAAATCTAGAAAATGAAAATCACAAAATAGCAAAACGATTAAAAGATATAGAACAAATTTTAGATACTCCATTAAAACTAAAAGAATTTGAACGAGAAGTTTTTGATAATATTATAGAAAGAATAATCATTGGTGAAATAGAAGAAGATGGTACACATAATAATAAGATAATTAGATTTATCTTAAAAACAGGAGCTGAATTTAAAAAAAACTTAACTGAAAATACAAATAAAATTAATGGAAATAATAATGTGTCATTAGAGCAAAGAAAGACCTGTTTCCTTGTTCAAATGACACACTATCAATACTATTGTTATTTTGAGAGATTATGGCTTTATAATCTCCACCAATTTTTAAAATAAATCTAATCACATTAGGTTTGTCATTTCCATTCTCATCTTTTTCGCCTATTATGATTTTTTCAACTAAATTTTCAAATGCTACCTCATCAAATTCTTTTAATGATTTCTCACTTTCAAATACAACTTCTTCTATCTCTTTTAGTCTTTTAGAAATTTCTTTATTATTGTTGTTTGCTAATTCTAATTGATAGATTTCATCACTAAGACTTTTTATCTTAGTATTGATTTCTTTTTCCTTTTCTACATAAGCATTTTTATTGTCATAGTCATCTAGTTTCATATCAATTAAATTTGATAGTCTTTTTTCAAGATTTGTTTTCTCTTTTACAAGTTTAGATAGTTTAGTTTTACTATCATCACATTCTAAAGTTTCACGAATAGCATTTAGTAACTTATCTTTTGTTTTATGTTTTTTCTCTACAATAGAGTTATAAATTTGTACGAATAAATCTTTTAATATATCTTCTCTAAAAGTTATAGAGTGCTCACAATTACTTTTCTTAACTACTTTATGATAACAAGCCCAATAAACTTTTTGACTTCCATCTCGATATTTTCCACTAACTCTACGAGCATAATTTGTTCCACATAGTCCACATTCAATTTTAGAACTAAAAGCATATTTACTTGTGAATTTACTTAAATGACTTTTACCCTCTGGAATTATCTTTTTACTTCTTTTAGATAATATCTCTTGGCATTTATTCCAAACTTCTCTTGTTATGATAGGTGTATGATGGTCTTTAACATAATACTTTTCACGTTCGCCATAATTTCTTTGTTTTTTATGAGTTATTGGACTTATCGTGTAATACTTTTGACATAATAAATCGCCAACATATTTCTCATTAGAAATCATTTCTCTGACACCTTGTTGTGTGAAATTTTTACCTGTATAAGATTTGTAACCTAGTTCATTTAATTTATTGGAAATTGTTCTTGTTCCTATTCCATCGGCATACCAATTAAAAATCATTCTAACAACTTCTGCTTGTTCTTCGTACACTTCCAAAGTTTTAAGTTCTTTGTTCCACTTATAACCATAGCATTCTGCTTTACCAACAAACTCACCACGTTTCATCATTGCTCTAATTCCCATTTTTACATTTTGAGAAGTCGATTCACTCTCGGCTTGAGCAAATGCACTAAAAAGCGTTAAAAACATTTCGCTTTCTAGTTCTAGTGTGTGTATATTTTCTTTTTCAAAATAAACATCAACTTTATGTTCTCTTAAATCCCTTACATACTTTAATGTATCAATAGTATTTCTTGCAAATCTTGATATTGATTTTGCTATAATAATATCTATCTTACCATTTAAAGCATCGTTAATCATTCTTTGAAATTCAGTACGTTTTTTAACTTGTGTTCCACTAATTCCCTCATCTGCATATATTCCTGCAAATTCCCAATTAGGATTAGATTTTATTTGTGTAGAATAGTGTTCTATTTGTGATTCATAACTCGTTAATTGTTCTTCGCTATCAGTTGAAACTCTAGCATAAGCACATACTTTCTTTAGTTTATTTTCAGTATTGATATTTTCGGTTATGAGATTATTACTTTTAATAACCTCAACCTTTGTCATTTTACCTCTCTTTCTTAATGTTAGACATTAAATAAAATGTCCTCTGTATTCATTATATCTTATTTTTTTATATTCCTGTAGCCTTTTAGTAAAAGTTTTTAATTTTTTCTTTTAGTACATAATATTGCTTTTCAGTAATCAGTTTTAAATTTAATAACTTACTTATTATTGATAAGTTAATTGTTTCATCTAATATATTTTCAATTTCAATTTGTGTTAGTTCTTTAATTTCGTTCAATAAAATTCCCCCTTTCTTTTTGCTTTTAATAATAATATTTTTTCATAAATAATCTCATTTCCTCCATTTCAATACATTTTATAATTCAAATTCTTTTGCATATTCTTTTATTTCATCTTGATAAGTGATTTTTCTTGTATCATCTTCACAACTAAAATAAAGACTATCGTTATTTTTATCTACAACTTTGATATTATTACGATCTACCAAATAGATTTTAAATTCATTGATATTAAGATTTTGTTTTAGATAATCTAAAATATAATATTGTGGAATAGTATCAACTTTGTTTTTTAAAATATCAACATTCGTTAATTCTTGCATAGTATTCCTCCTTTCAAATTTATTCACACAACGAAAAAAACTTGTATTATCTACAAGCCTATCCATTCTTAAAATTAGACAGAGTTATCCTAGAGGCATTATTTTAAATCTTCGCCCCTAAGA
>CAMYTM010000160.1 GCA_947297555.1 uncultured Mycoplasmatota bacterium
TACACAATATATTTTCCATTATAATTTTCACTCCCTTGTAAAACATGTGGATGATGGCCCAAAACTAAATCTGCTCCACTATCAATAGCATGTCTTGCAATATTCTCTTGTACTTTATTTTGAGTGTATTCTCTTTCAATTCCCCAATGGTATGTCATTATAATTAAATCGGTATTATTATCTTGAAAGTATTCGATTGCTTTTTCTGTATTTTCTTTCGCGACATCTTCATTCCATCCTGTTAAACCTGCTAGTCCTATTTTTATACCTTCTATTTCTAAAATAGAATAGTTTTCATATCCAAAATAGGGAATATTTGCCTTTTCTAATATATTGATTGTATCATTATAGCCTTTTTCACCATAGTCGTAGGTATGATTATTTGCTAAATTGACAACTTCTATGCTTCCTTCACTTAAAATATTTGTGTAATCCGTATCTCCTTTAAAATTAAACGTTTTTTCTACTCGATATTCTTCTGAAGCATCTGTTAAAGGGGATTCTAAATTGGCAATGGTCAAATCATCATTCGATAAAATATTATAAACTCCCTTAAAGAAATAACTAAAATCTCGATTATTGTTATCTACTACATAGGTAAAACTATTAGGATAACCAAAATGTAAATCAGTTCCTAATGTACAGTCCCCAATAGCACTTATTGTAATATCTTTTACTTCTATTTTTGGAATTATATTCATTGCTTCTTTTATCATTTTATTTACTGTATTGATTGTATGAGTAGTATCCAAAACTTGTTCCATACTTGCTTTTTCATTTACTGTTATATTGTCTATTTCATTTATTTTTCTTTGACAACCGTTTAAGGATACACTAATCCCTAATAATAACAAACTATTTCTTAAAGTAATATATTGTCTTTTCATATAAAAACCCTTTCTTATTAGAATGGGTTTTATCATATCATAATTTTTTAAAAAGTCAAAAAAAGTATAAACGCTTTTACGCTTATACTTTTTATATTAATCTCTAGAATTTCCAAATATTCTTAACAAGTCTAAGAAAATATTAATATAATCTAAATATAGGTTTAGTGCTCCTACTATACTTAAATTATCTTCATCTATTAGTTCTTCTTCTCCTAAACGTTTAATTTTTTGTACATCATAAGCAGTAAATCCAATAAATATTAGAATACTAATTATAGATAGTATTAAATCAAATGAGCCATTATTCACAAATAAATTCACAATGTAACAAATAATTACTGCAAATAGTCCCATCATAAGATATGTACTTATTTTTGTTAAATTTAAATTTGTAAAGTATCCAATTAACCCAAAAACTAAGAATACAACTGATGCTAACAAAAACACATAAAGTATAGAAGTTAACTCATATACAATGAATATGGATGAGAACGTAAGTCCTGAGACAAAACTATACAGTATAAAACAAATTCTTGCTACATTTTTATTCATTGTTCTTACCTTTGCAGAAAGAACAATAACTAAAATTATTTCTACTACACATAAGATTAAATATGTAGAATTTTTAAAAATGTTAATAATCATAACTTCATTATTTGAAACAAAGTAACCTGTTAAGAATGTAACTAATAATCCTGCAAACATCCATAGGAATGTTTTACTCATTAATTTATTTGTCATTTTTTCCTCCTTATTTACTATATGTTCATTATAACACTTTTTATCCAAGAAAAAAACCTAAACATTAAATCTAAAATACACTATGTCTCCATCCTGCATTAGATATTCTTTACCTTCTAAGTATAGTTTTCCGGCTTCTTGTACTTTTTTTTCGTCTTTTAATTCTACCAAATCGTTATATTTCATTATTTCTGCTTTAATAAAGCCTCTTTCGATATCACTGTGAATAAGTCCCGCACATTTTTTAGCATTGTAGCCTTTTTTAAATGTCCAAGCCCTTACTTCATCGCTTCCTACTGTAAAGAAAGTTTGAAGACCTAATAAATCATAAGTTGCAAATATTAATTTATCTAATCCACTATAATTTATACCTAAGTCTTTTAAGAAGTCTATTTTGTCACTTTCCTCTAATTCTGCTAACTCAGATTCTATCTTAGCACACATGACTATAACACTAGCCTCTTCTCCTGCGGCATACTCGCTTACTTTTTTTGTAAATTCATTTTCACCTAAAGCAATGTCATCTTCTAAAACATTGGCAACATAGATAATTGGTTTTAAAGTAATAAAGTTAAACGGTTTTAAAATTCCTACTTCTTCTTCATCAAATTCTAGAAGTCTTAAGGCTTTATTATTTAGTAAGGCTTCTTTTGCTTTTTTTAAAACTTCCACTTCTTTTAAGGCTACTTTGTCTTTTGTAGTTTCTGCTTTTTTTAAAATTTTGTCGATTCTATTTTCAATAATTTCTAAATCCGCTAAAATTAATTCTAAATTAATAATTTCAATGTCACGAATCGGATCTACGTCTCCTTCAACATGAATGATATTTTCATCTTTAAAACATCTAACTACTTCTACAATTGCATCAACTTCACGAATATGGGATAAGAATTTGTTTCCAAGTCCTTCTCCTTTGGAAGCACCTTTTACAAGTCCTGCTATATCCGTAAATTCAAATGTAGTTGGTACTAAACTTTTAGGGATGTACATATTTTCTAAAAATTCTAGACGTTTATCTGGTACTGTTACGACTCCGATATTTGGGTCAATCGTCGCAAAGGGATAATTTGCTGCTAATATATTTTTTTTAGTAATTGCATTGAATAAAGTAGATTTCCCTACATTTGGAAGTCCGACAATCCCTGCTTTTAATGACATATTGCATCACCTCTTATAGTATTATCTAGTTTTTAATTAAACTTGGCATAGATAACATTATTTTCTTTTTTTAATACTCTTCTTCTAAATTGTTTTCCTAGCTTTTTTCTTTCTTGTTTCTTTTCATATTCTTTTAAAATATATGATATCTTTATACTCATTACCTCTACAGGTACTTTAAATCTATTTGCCAATTCTCTTATCCTAGAAACGTCGGATAAAATAATTATATTTTTTATATTATTATAACCACCACATTCTTTTAATAATTCTTTTGTAGGAATTAACAAATT
>CAMYTM010000161.1 GCA_947297555.1 uncultured Mycoplasmatota bacterium
GAACAGATCCAACAGCAGATTCTATGCATTTAGGGCATCTATCTAGTTTTTTAATTTCAAAACGTTTAAAAAACGCAGGACATAATCCAATTCTTTTAATAGGAGGAGCAACGGGGAGAATTGGAGATCCACGTCCAACGAGTGAACGTGAAATGAAATCCATCGAAGAAATTGAACACAATATAGAAGGACTTACAAGCCAAGCAAAAGAATTGTTTGGATTTGAAGTTGTAAATAACTATGATTGGTCAAAAGACATTAATTTTATTGATTTTTTAAGAGATTATGGCAAGTTTTTTAATGTCAATTATATGCTTGATAAAGACATTATTAGAAGAAGATTAGAAACTGGAATTACTTTTACAGAATTTTCTTATATGATTATGCAAGCCTTAGATTTCTTACATCTTTTTGAAACGAAAAATTGTACCTTGCAAGTAGCAGGCAGTGATCAATGGGGAAATATAACAGCAGGAGTCGATTTAATAAAAAAGAAAGTTGGTGGAGAGGCTTATGCCTTTACTATGCCACTTGTTACCGATAAATATGGTAATAAATTTGGGAAAAGTGAAGGAAATGCTTTATGGCTTGATAAAAACAAAACATCAAGTTATGAAATTTATCAATATTTGATTAATAGTGATGATGAAAAGGTCATTGATTACTTAAAAGTATTTACTTTCTTAACACGTGAAGAAATCGAGGCTTTAGAGGCTAGCAATAAAAAGAATCCTGAACTTAGAAAAGCCCATAAAGCACTTGCTCGTGAGGTTATTGTTTTCTTACATGGGGAGGAAGAGTATGAGCGTGCTAAACAAATGAGTGAATCCTTATTTAGTGAAGACATTACAAAACTTCCTGCGGATGATATAATTGCTTGCTTAAAAGATATTCCTAAATTTGAAATTTCTCAAGATATTTCTTTACTTGATTTACTAGTAGAAAATTCTATTTGTACAAGTAAACGTGAAGCACGTGAGATGATTAATAGTGGTGCTCTTTCCATTAACAATAGAAAAGAAACAGACTTAGATAAAATAATTACAAAAAATGATTCCATTGAAAATAAAATAATTATTATCAAAAAAGGAAAGAAAAAATACTATCTAGGCTTTTATAAATAACAAATTTTTCCTTTCTCATAAACTAAAATGAGAGGAGGACTTTTTTATGAATCAAAACCCTTATAATTTCAGACCAATGAATAATAATGGAGATCGTCAATTTTTCTTTCCATTTTTAACAGGTGCTTTGGTTGGAGGTGCTGCTGTAGGTCTTACTCGTCCAAGACCCATTTATAATGTAGCCCCTTATAGACCTTATCCACCTATGGGTCCAGGTCCTTATGGAAATTATTCTTATAGTTATTATTTTCCTTATGGAAGATAAAAAAATTTATGAAATAGAGAAAATCTGCTTAACGAAAAAAGAAAATTTTTCTAGGTAGATTTTCTTTTTTTGTCTAGAAAAATTTTTAGAAATTCGTAATTTGCATTTCTTTTTTACTAGTATTATAGTGTAATTCACGAGATACAAAACAGGCTGTGTTTGCTATTAAATCATAAAATGAATTTCTTATTACTCTTGATTGTAATAATCATACTTCTAAACTGGTTTAACTAGAAGATGAAATCAGATGGGTTTTGATTAATAGAAAGATGAAAAACACCATCTCTTCAGATAGGTGTTGCAAATTATTGACAAAGCACTAGAATGTGTCTCCCTTAAAATGAGTTTACTATAAATTTTAATAGAAATAAGAAAAAGAAAGCAGTATGAAGGAGAACATATGCAAAAATTTTATACAGCAAAGAACGATCTGGTATTTAAAACTATTATGTTAACAAAACAAAATGTTTTAAAGAAAATAATAGAAAGTGTGTTAGAAGAAGAAATAAAAGAAATGAAAATCTTAAACAACGAACTTACAGTTATTAACATAAAGTCAAAGAAAAGAGTCGTTGATATACTAGTTCAAATTCAAAATCAATATATCGATGTTGAAATGAATAATAATCCTGAAGAATATATAAATATTCGTAATGGTACTTATCTTTTTAATATGATAAATGAAAGTATAGGAAAGGGTGGAAATTACACCAAAATGCTAAAAAATGAATACATAGGGATTAATCTTACTTATCAAAAAGGAGGAAGTGAAATCAGGAATGAATACAAGTTACAAAAACGAAATGGAGAGGCATATATCAAAAATTTTAAGATTATTGAAATCAATATGGAAAAATTAAACAAAGAATGGTATACTTTAAGTGAACAAGAAAGAGAAAAATTTAAGTACTTAGAAATGTTAGATTTAAATCAAAAATCTTTAGAAAGGTTTACAAAGGGGGATAGAATAATGAAAGAGTATGAGGAAATTGTTAAAAAATTAAACAAAGATAGTGAATTTCGTATGCATATCACAGAGGAAGAAGATGAAAGATTAATTTTTGAATCTAGTATGGAACTTGCGGTAGAAAAAGGATTGCAAAAAGGATTAGAAAAAGGTTTAAAAAAGGGATTAAAAAAAGGTGAAAAACAAAAAGCACTTGCTATTGCTCAAAAAATGTTAAATAAAGGAAAAAGTGTTGCAGAAGTAAAGGAATTTACAGATCTTTCCATTGAGGAAATTAAGAGTCTTTTAAATTGAAAGAGACTCCTTTTTTGTAAACTTTAAAATAATCCCTATCAAAATAAAGTAAACAATCATATTAGAACCACCATAAGATAAAAACGGAAGAGGAATTCCCATAATCGGAAGTATTCCTATATTCATTAAGATATTTTGTACTTGTTGAAATAAAAATAGAAATAAAAATCCATGAATAAAGCATTTATATTCTTTTTGTTTCACAGAGAAGAATTTTTGAATAAAAAAGATATTTAATAAAAAGTAAGCAAATAAAAGAACAATACCTCCCACAAATCCACACATGGACAAAAAAAGTGTAAAAATAAAATCAGTAGGAAATTCAGGAACATATAATAACTCTTTTTGAATTCCATGTCCTAATACTCCAGCATTACCAATAGTTGCTAATGCATTATTCAACTG
>CAMYTM010000162.1 GCA_947297555.1 uncultured Mycoplasmatota bacterium
GTATCAAAGATGAATACTTCCTTCATTTACTACTCGATATTATACGTGTTATAATAAAAACATTTAAGAGGAGGATTTACTACAATGAAAAAGTTAAATGAAAGAGTACAAAAATACAAATATAACATGGAAAGACAAAAATTTATAAGTCATTGGATTTCAAATATCGGAACTATAAAAGAAGAGGAAGATAAGATCATATGCCATGTAAATAAAAAATTCCTAAAAGGGTTTACTGTTAATTGTTCTGGTATGCCTTGGAATTTACAAAGCAAACAAAGCGTTGAATATTATAAATTAGAAAAGCCAGTTTATTATATATTTGATGGAATTGAATTTATGAATGTAAATTTTGTTTCTATATTTAATGCGGTGATGGTATTTAAAAATTGTACATTTAATTCAAGAATAAATTTTGTAGGAGTAAATAAAGTCGTATTAGAAAATAATATTTATATAAGTACAGAAAAAGACAAATATCGTCCAGGTTCTTTTCTAAATGGAGACATAGAAGAACTTGTAATTCAAAATGATAATATAAAAAAACATTTTAAATGTCTTGGTATTGAAACCGATTTTGGTGTGAATATAAAGGCAAAAAGACTTACAATTTTAGATTCTACCATTAGTGCAGAAAATGAAGGACAAATTTATATAAAAGCCCAAGAAGCAAATTTTATGGATTCAACGCTAGAGGCTTCTGAAATGTATTTGGATTTAGATACTATTACCTATGCAGAAAGTTTACTTAAATCTAGTCAAGGAATAATAATTGAAAATAAGAATTGTAATTGTGACATAGAGATGGGATTTTATCATGTTGATGCTCCATATGTAGTTTATAATGGAATTGAAATGATAAACGAAGAAAAGAAAAATCAAGAACAAAATCAAAGTTGTTTACAAGAAGCAAGAATTCCTCTAGTTCAAGTTTTTACTAATTTACAAAATAAATGCAATCAAAATATAGTAATGCAATATTTAAAGAAAGAAAATGATCAGCCGATTAGTAGGGTATTAAAAAAATAATAGAATAATAAAGGAGAAAAGAAATATGAGGAAACAAGTGAATGACTATGATAAATTTGCCGAACAAAGACATTATGATGTAACAAATGGTAAAAAATTGGCTTTACTATACGCAGAAAAACCAATGATGCTTTCTATGCTTCCTGATTTAAAAGACAAAAGGATTCTTTTATTAGGATGTGGAACTGCTGAAGAAAGTGAACTATTAAGTAAATATCAACCTAAAAAAATAACAGGAATTGATATTTCAGAAAAATCAATTGCAATAGCGGCAAAAAATTATCCAAAATGTGATTTCTATGTAGGAGATATGTTAAATCTTCCTTTTAAAGAAAAAGAATTTGATTTTATTTTTAGTAGTCTTGCTATTACTCATGTAGAAGATAAAAATACACTTTTTCAAGAAATACACAGAGTTTTAGATGAAGAAGGAGAATTTTTATTTTCTGTTGGACATCCGCTTCGATTCGCAACAGAAAAAATTAATTATAATGGTGAAATATATCATGTTATTGGATTTGAAAAAACAACTGGGCATGTGTTAGGAAACTATATGAGTTATAAAAAACAAATAAATACTTTTGATAATAATGAAACATTAGAAGAATTTATAGCACCGCCATCTTATTATTTTGAAACCTTATTGAAAAATCATTTTACTGTTTTAAATTTTAAAGAATCTAAGTGTATTAAAGAATGCAAAGAAGTTGATGAGAGTTACTACAATCGATTTCATGAAATTCCGCAGTGTATAGGTTTCTTGGCAAGAAAAAATAAGAGGTATGAAAACATTGAAAATGGACAAAAGTAGGATATAAGTTGATAAATTTAATTAAAAGTTGATGAGACATTAAAGAATCTAAAAATGTAAAGGACTCATTAAATAACTAGTAAAGTATCTACTACTTTAGATATTTATACTCATACAGATTTAACACAAAAAAAGAGTATATAATACCCTCTGTTCTATGAGATTTGATTTTTTCAATACACTGCGATATAATTTTAAAAATTTTATCTCTATATTAAAACATTTACTGTTTTATTCAAAAATGGAGCAAGTGAGCGGGATCGAACCGCCATCTCAACCTTGGCAAGGTCGTATACTAACCATTGTACTACACCTGCGTGACTAAATAATAACAAAAGTTTAAAAAAAATGCAATCACTAATTTAAAAAAATAATATTTAATGATATAATGTATAAACATAGAAGAAAATAAAAGAAAAGAAAGTGATTGACAATGAAAAAAAATACCAAAAAGAAAATAATCATTATTATAGTTATTCTAATAATTGTGTTAGGAGTAGGAGGTTTCTTTGCATGGAAAAAACTAACAAATCATAATCCAAAAGCAGAAACAAATACTGTGGAAGTATTAGATAGTATTAGTGGTTACGACTATCATTTAGAAGATCGTGACTCAGAAATTTACAAAGAAACATTTTTTAAACTAAAAGAACTTTTAGAAAAAAGCGAAACGATAGAATATGAACAATATGCTAAATATATTGCCGAACTTTTCTTAATTGACTTCTACACAATAGAAAATAAAATTAGTAAATACGATGTAGGATCTTTAGATTTCATTTATCCAGAAGAAAAAGAGAAATTTCAAAACAAAGCCATGGATACTATATACAAAATGGTATTGGACAATTCTACAAATACGAGAAAGCAAGATTTACCAAAAGTAACAAAAGTTGACTTACAAGAACCAGTCAGTACAACGTATTCAAAAGGGGACAAAAAATTAGAAGGATATACCATTGATGCTACAATTTCCTACCAAAAAGACTTAGGATACGATAAAAATGTTAATTTAACTTTAGTAAAAGAAGAAAATAAGATTTATGTTGTCAAATTAACAAATCCAGATGCCTAAAAAAGATTGTATAATCTTTTTTTCTTTAGTATAATAAAAAAGAAGAATAGGTGATTATC
>CAMYTM010000163.1 GCA_947297555.1 uncultured Mycoplasmatota bacterium
ATATGCAAGTATTGGCTCCAATGTATAAAGGAGAAAACGGCATAGACAACTTAAACTTGGCATTGCAAGAGTTGTTTAATCCGCCTAAAGAAGAATTAAAAGAATTAAAGTTAGGTGATATTACGTATCGCGAAGGAGATAAAGTTTTGCAACTAGCGAATAACCCAGATTGCAATGTTTATAATGGCGATATTGGATATATTAAAAGTATAGAACTAAAGTGTAATCAGCGTAAAAAAGAAATTGTGACAATTGACTTTGATGGAAATTATGTTGAATATGCTAAAGAAGATTTATATATGATAAAACACGCTTATGCTATTACAATTCATAAAAGCCAAGGAAGTGAATTTTCTCATGTTATTTTGCCAATAAGTAAAAATTATTACAAGATGCTATACAATAAATTGATTTATACTGGTGTATCACGTGCCAAAAAAAGTCTAGTAATTGTAGGAGAGAAAAACGCATTTATTATGGCTTTGAATAACGATTATAGCAGTAATCGCAAAACAACTTTAAAAAGTGTTTTGATGCATAATATATAAAAAATATAGCATACTACTGGTAAGAGGAGTGTGTTGATATGAAAAAAATGATGATTGCTTCTAGTATAGGTATGGCTTGTGGAGCAGGCATGGTTGCCTATTTATTAACGAATAAAAGTACAAAGAAAAATGCGGACAAGTTACTAAATACAATGATGGATGAAGCAACAGAAAAAATGCAGACAAAAAATGCTTAAGTGCTTAAGCATTTTTTTATTTGACTTAAAATCTAAAAGAAAGTATCCTATATTCAGGAGGTTCTCTTTATGTATAAATATTTAGAAGATTTTAATAATAAGGTTTGTTTTACATTTTATGAAGATATAAAAAGATGTGAAATTGTAGTATATAATATGGAAAAGGTTTTATTTAAAACAAATACTTTAGAAGAAGACGGAAAGGAAATCTTAAAAAGGTGGTGTTTAAATTGGAAAAACTTGGATTTATATTCTCATTTAGATACATTAGCATTCCATAATACAGACGAGATAAGAGGGTTTGTTCGTTACACTTCTCAAGGCATAATAAAAGATTTAAATGAAGAATTGATTCCTAAGTTTTTATGTGATTTTTTGGGGACTTTACAAAATCAATATAAAAAAGTAAAAATAAATTTGGACCACGATTATTATCATAATTCAGAGATAGAAATTTTAGGAGAAGACCAAGAAACAACAGTATATATGGCTTTTAAAGTAGATGGCAAAAAGTATTTTCCATATGTAATTACAAACTATATGAATAGACATGAAAATCCTAATATTCAGGAGTCACAAGAAGATTTAGAACAAATGCTATTAGATAATTTAGAATTTTCTTTTGCCTCTTTAACACCAGTACAAAGAGAATATTTTATGTCTAAAATTAGAGAAAAAAGAACTTCTTCTTATAAGAGTTTTATAATATCTTCTTTAGGTCAAAAGATAAATGAAATATTAGATGAGCAAGATGGTTGGCAACGTATTAGAATAAATCCGAATATATCTGAAGATAAATAGACAAGAAATAGCCACAAACTACTTTCTTTTTATTTGAGAAAAATGGTATAATGTCTTTTAGGTGGGTAGAAATGAAACGCAGTGAAATAGACAAAGAAAAATTAAGCCCTGGTATGCGCCAATACTATGATATAAAAGAAGAATATCCAAATGAACTTTTATTTTTTCGTTTAGGAGATTTTTATGAATTATTTTTTGAAGATGGTGAAATAGCCTCTCGTGAATTAGAATTAACACTAACGAGCAAAAATGCTGGACTAGAAGAAAGAGTACCTATGTGTGGAGTTCCTTTTCATTCTGTAAAACCTTATATTGAAAAATTAGTCAATAAAGGATATAAAGTGGCTATATGTGAACAATTAGAAGATTCAAAAAATACAAAAGGCATGGTACGCCGTGGAGTTGTTCAAGTAATAAGTAAAGGAACTATTGTTGATGCAGAACTTTTAAGCGAACATGAAAATAACTATATTGCAAGCATTTTAGATTTTTCTTTTACTTATGTTTTATGTTATGCTGATATCTCAACTGGAAGCCTAAACATCATGAATATTGAACCCAAAAAAGAAAAACTATTAAATGAAATACTGAATCTAAAAATCAAAGAAGTTATTTTAAAAGACAATAGTGATTTAGAACTAATAGGACTTTTAAAAGAAACGTATGGTATTGAAGTTTCTATTTCTGCTGGATTACTAGAAAAAGGATATGAAAATTTAATCGAATCTGTTGAAGACATTCGTTTTAAAGAAGGAATTAAACATTTACTCTATTACTTAATTGTTCGAGAATTAAAAGATGCTTCTCATATTAAAAACGTAAACATTGTCCATACAGAAGACTATTTAGAAATGGACGTCCATACTATTCGAAATTTAGAACTTGTAGAAACTCTACGTCTAAAAGAAAGAACGTATTCCTTAATTTGGTTACTCGATAAAACAAAAACCAGTATGGGAAGTCGCAAACTAAAAGATTATTTAATGCACCCTTTAAAAGATAAAGATAAACTTGAAAGTCGTTATAATAAAATCAACACCTTAAATACTGAATTCATTTTAAAAGACAAACTAAGAGAACTTTTATATGAAATTTACGATATTGAACGTCTGTGTGGAAAAATCGCTTGTGGATCTTTAAATGCTCGTGATTTGCTACAATTAAAAGCAAGTTTAAAAGTCTTACCAAGCGTAAAAGAGATAATAGATAATTTACAATTTGACTATAAAATAGAAGAACATAAAGAAATCTATAATTTACTTGAAAGAGCCATCTATGAAGAACCACCAGTGACCTTAAAAGAAGGATATCTAATTAAAGAAGGTTATAATAAAGAGTTAGACGAGTTAAAAAATATTCGTAGTGGTGGAAAAAACTTTATTGCTGATTTTGAAGCCAAAATCAAAGAAAG
>CAMYTM010000164.1 GCA_947297555.1 uncultured Mycoplasmatota bacterium
TCATACTCCATTCTTCTCAAATTACAGACCTCAATTCTATTTCCGTACAACAGATGTTACTGGTGTTATTGAACTTCCAAGTGGAGTAGAAATGGTAATGCCTGGTGATAATGTTGATATGACAGTAGAATTAATTGCTCCAGTTGCTCTTGAAAACGGTACTAAATTCTCTATTCGTGAAGGTGGACGTACTGTTGGTGCTGGTGTAGTTTCTGAAATTATTGAATAATCAGTAAACCAATAAAAGTAGAAGTTTTCTTCTGCTTTTTCTTTTGCCTAATTTATGGTATTATGAATAAGTAAAATAGTAGTAGGTGGTTTTTTATGGCAAAGCGTAGAAAGAAAAAACATTTAAAAAAAGTTTCTTTTCTTTTCTTGTTCATTTTCATTATTGGAGGAGTTTATTGTAGTATTCATTATTTTAATGAACAAGAAAATCGTCATATGTTATTTTTAAAAAATAAACAAAAAGAAGAAGAAAAAAGAATTAAAAAGGAACTGGAAGAAAAATATAGCACTTGTCTTACTAAACCCTTTACTTTAGAAGAATTAACAGAAGAACTTCAAAATAAAAAAAAGGAAATTAATAATTTGATTGTTAAAAATAATTATAAGACTTCTGTTTATTATGAAGATATAGTAACTGGTTTTACTTATACTTATAATCCAACTACTGTTTATTATGGTGCTAGTTTAATAAAACTTGTAGATGCATTGTATTTAATACATAAGGCAACTTTGGGTGAAATTAACTTAGATACAGAGACTATAACTTATAATGCTACTTATAAAAAAGCATTTAGTAGTGGACTTGAAAAACATGCATATGGTGATAAAATAACTCTTAGAGAACTTATTACTCATGCTATTTCTGTAAGTGATAATTCTGCACATATGATGCTTTACGATTATATCGGTCGAGAAAACTTAAAAAGTTACGGTCAGAGTTTGGGGGGGAAAGTTATTATGACTGGTTCAGATAAGTTTGGGAATCAAACGGCTGAGGATACAAATTTTTATCTTAAAGAGGCTTATAAAATTATTACAGAAAATGCCGAATATGGACCATTTTTAAAAGAAATTATGGATAATAATGAAAGAAATTCATTTAATACTGAAACTGTAAAAATATATCATAAATATGGTGCATGTGATCCTTATTACTATCATGATATAGGGTTAAGTTTAGAAGAACATCCGTATGCTATATCTATTCTTACTTTACATGAAAATAGTAATTATAAAGAAGTAGTACAAAATGTTCATGCTAAGATAATTGAATTACAAAATTTATTTTATGAGACACGTGAAAATACTTGTCAATTAGAGGTTTATGGAAATTAAAAAAGTGATAAAAATCACTTTTTAATTATGTCTTTCTTATTGAAAATTTTGGCTAATATTCCTTTTTTTAATAAAAAATTATAGATGTGATGGTTAATCACTAAATCGTATTCTCCAATAAACTCATATACTTTGGGTTTAAATCCTAATTTAAAATTATTTAATCCCTTATAAGGATTTTCTTTTGAAAAGTCACCCGTCATCCCATTTAAATCTAAAAAGTTATAATACTTTTTGTAATATTCTAATATTTTATAATGTAAAAAGTAGTTTGGATTAAACCTTTTGTAGTTTGTGTCATATCCACTTATGGCAATATTGATTCTGTTTTTATATTTAATCACTAAAGCCCCTGCAATCCATATTTTTTCTCCCTTTTTGGCTAAATTTTGTGCATCTAAAATATCATTTTTATAAGATAATAATTTCCTATCGGAATTCATTTTTATATTCAAACTTTTTTCATCTTTTCTTTTTGCTAAATAATCGGAATACTCATTATTTTTCTCTACTTCTTTTTCATAAGTGTTTTTAGAACGAAGTAAGAATTCATTTGTATTAATGTTTACTAAAAATAAATCTACGTTATTAGAATTTTTAAAAGATTTATAGTATTTTTTATAATATAGAGAATCTTTGTTTCTTTTCTTCTTGATAAAATCGAATAGTATATCTATTCCACTATAATCTGCTACTTCTATTGTTAATCCTTTTTCTATTCCTCTTTTGATTTTATTTCGAGTATTTTTGCTTACATTTTCTAAAGAAAATTTTTTTAAGTTTACAATTCCATTGTATCTTGGTATTTGAGATTCAAAATATAAATTATCTTTTAATTTAACATATCCTAAATCTATTAAATTATTTTTTATTTCAATATTTTGATTGTATGTTTTTTCAAATGTTTTGATATTGATTTCTGCTACGGCAATCTCTGGATTTATTTTGATAAATATAAGTTTTCTTTTATAAAAATCTATAATTTTTTCTGTAAATTTTTTTAATAAATTTTGGTCAAAATAATCTATAATAAATCCTTTTGGAGCATACCCATATTTAAAAAAAGAGGTTAATTTTTTTATAAGAATTAAAGAGGCACCCTGTATATTATCATATTCATCTACTAGACCTATGAATTCATAGTCAAAACCATTTTCTTTCATTAGTTCTGCATATTCGTAAGATTGATAATAGTTTCCTAATATATTATGTTTTACAAAAGTTTCGAATTCGTGAATACTTAAATTTTTTATATGCATGTTATACTTCCCTCATTTATGAGAATTTATTATAACCATAAGTGGTTAAATTTTCAAGATAATTTAGTGAAAGTTGTTTGTAATTTTTTTTATTATTTGTTATTATGTATATGATAGATGGAGAAAAGAAAGATGAAAAAAGAAAAGAAAAATAAAATCCTCCCAACTTCAGGAGTCAGTCTGGAGAGAGGAGTATTAGAAAGTAACCCAGGAAAGTTTGAGAAGTTTAACAAAAATAAAAACCAAAAAAGAATCCTTATAGGAAGTATAATAGGAATGCTTCTTATAATAGGAGGAATCACGCTTTATAAAACCTTTGCATTATATGAAGAAAAAAA
>CAMYTM010000165.1 GCA_947297555.1 uncultured Mycoplasmatota bacterium
CCTTTATGAGGTTCTTGTCCAAGTTCTTTCTTTACTAAATCTTGAATATATGGAATACGTGTTGAACCACCTACTAGAATAACTTCGTTAATATCACTCTTAGATAATTTTGCATCTTTTAAAGCATTACGAACTGGTTCAAGAGTCGAATCAAATAAGTCACGACATAAATCTTCAAATTTCGCTTTCGTTAAGTTTACCTCTAAGTGAACTGGACCATCTTCTTTTTGAGAAATGAATGGTAGAGAAATTTGTGTACTAGACATTCCAGATAAATCTTTTTTTGCTTTTTCTGCTGCATCTTTAAGTCTTTGCATTGCCATTTTGTCTTTTGATAAGTCAATAGAATTTTCTTTTTTAAATTCTTCTACTAAGTAATCCATAATACGATTATCGAAGTCATCTCCACCTAAACGATTATTTCCACTAGTTGCTTTAACTTCAAAGATTCCATCTCCAAGTTCAAGGATAGAAACATCGAAAGTTCCTCCTCCTAAATCGTAAACTAGGATTGTTTGTAATTTGTCTTGTTTTTCAAGACCATAAGCAAGGGCAGCAGCCGTTGGTTCGTTAACAATTCTTTCTACTTCAAGTCCTGCAATTTTTCCAGCATCTTTTGTTGCTTGACGTTCTGCATCATTAAAGTAGGCAGGAACTGTAATAACGGCTTTCGTTACTTTGTCTCCTAAGAAACTTTCCGCATCTGCTTTTAATTTCATTAATATTTTTGCACTGATTTCTTGTGGGGTATATTTTTTATCGTTTACTTCTACTTTTTCACTTGTACCCATTTTTCTTTTGATAGAAGAAATAGTATTTTTATTGGTTACGGCTTGACGCTTTGCATTTTCGCCTACTAATTCTTCTCCATTGTCTTTAAATGCAACAACACTTGGAGTTGTACGATTCCCTTCTGCATTTGCAATAACAACAGGTTTTCCTCCTTCTAAGTATGCTACACATGAATTTGTTGTACCTAAATCGATACCTATAATTTTTGCCATAATATTTTTCACCTTTCCTTTATTTATTCACTTACTTTAACCATGGCAGGTCTAAGAAGTTTATCTTTATACATATAGCCTTTTTGTAAGACTTCTACTACTTTATCTTTTTCGATTCCTTCTACCTTGGCGGTTAATACTGCTTCCATGTAGTTAGGATCAAAATCCTGGTTTAAGCAATCTATCTCTTTTATGTCTTTGGCATTTAAAATATTTACTAAATTAGTATAAATCATTTTAAATCCACTTAAGAATTTTGATAATTCATCTTCCAAGTTTGTGTCGTCTAACTTAATTGCTCTTTCAAAATTATCAATCGTTGGGAGAATTTCTTTAGCAAACTCTAACCCTTCATATTTACGAAGTCTTGCAATTTCATCTTCATAGCGTCTTTGCATATTTTGCATTTCTGCACTTATACGTAATATTTTTTCTTGTAAAGCCTTGTTTTCTTCTTTAAAACTTTCTATTTCTTTGTTGTCCTTTTTCTTTTTTTGTTTTTTATTTTCAACTTGTTCTTTTTCTACTTTTTGTTCTTCTTTTATTTCTTCTTGTGTTTCTTTTTTTATCTCTTCATTGTTCATTTTCTTCACCATCTCTTTCCATTTCATTGAACTCTTTTTGTAAGTAACTTAAAAGACCTACAACACGATCATATTCCATTCGTTTTGGTCCTACTATCGCAATGGTTCCTTCTTCTCCATTCAGTCGATACTTGCTTTTAATAATTGTTACATTGGGGTCAAACTCATTTTCTTCTCCAATATAAATTTTTACTTCTCCAGATGTATCTTCTGAATCTTCCTCTATTCGTTTAATGAAATCTTTATCTTCAAATTTACTTGCTAGTTGTTTAATTTCTAGTACATTGTTATACTCTGGTTCATCAAATATCTTAGTTTTACCACCAAAGTAGACATTGTGGCTTTTATTTAGAAAGTCATTAAACGCATCGGCAAATATATTATATACTGCTTCATATTGCTTAATTTGTCTACTTATGATAGGTTTAATTTCGAATTCAAGTCTTTTTCCTACTTCGTTAATTGGCGTCCCTACAAGCATTTTATTTATAATTTCACTCGTTTTTACGATTTCATTGATTTCTGATTCTTTTTCTAGTAGAAATTGTTTATTTTCTACTATTCCTTTATCAGTACATACAAGTGCAACTATTTTATTATCTGCTATGGGAATGATGCTAACTTGTTTTAAAGTATTCTCACTAGAACTTTTTCCTAAGATAATACTAGTGTAATTTGTAAGTTCACTAATAATTTCTACGGTTTTATTAATAGCATCGCTAAGTTCTAGTTCGTTGTTTTTAAAAATAGTTTGTAATTTTAAAACATCTTCTCCTGTTAGTTCTTTTGGTTTCATTAAATATTCTACATAATATTTGTATCCAGCCTCACTTGGAATACGACCAGAAGAAATGTGATTTTTTTCAATAAATCCTAGTCGCTCCAACTCTGCCATTTCATTTCGAATGGTAGCACTAGAGCAGTCAAATTTCTTGCACAAAGACTTAGAACCAATTGGCTTTACGGTTTTTATGTAAGATTCTACGATGGCTTTCAATAACTTGTTTTGCCTTTCGTCCACTTTATCACCTTCTTTAGCACTACATTTTTTCAACTGCTAATACCATTATAATAGTATGCTTAGCACTTGTCAATATATGAGTGCTAATTTTTTTACAATTAAAAAAAAGTAAATGGTTATTACCACTTACTCTTCTATTTCTTTTTGCACAAGCAACAATTTTACTTGCTCTTCTTCGTATTCATAGTTCTTAGGAATCCAATGCTCGATTTTCTTCAAAATATCTTTTAGAATTTCTTCCCACATTAAATATTCCTCAGTTTGAGGGTTTGTTTTTGTCATTTCTATTAAACATTCTTCGATGGATTGAATTTCACTTTGTAATCCTACAC
>CAMYTM010000166.1 GCA_947297555.1 uncultured Mycoplasmatota bacterium
GAATTGGATTAAGTGCAACAGGTAGTGCTATGATGAATTCTGATAATGAAGCAGTAGAGACACTCGGGACAGCAATAACAAGTTTAGGCACAAGTTTATCTCTTAATGGAGAAAGTGCTTATGAAAAAACAAAACAGCAATTAGAATTAACTCAGGCTTATGTGGAATCATTGAATCAAGAAGAGTTAGAGGAGATGATTATGCGTTTAGAAGCAAAAGAAACAGAATTATCATTAGAAGAGGATACTTATACAAGAAAGTTAGAAAATAAACATTTAGGATAAAAATTTTGTATTTTAAAAGTACAAAGTTTTTTTATTTTTTGTTATACTTAAGATATGAAAGAATTAAGAAAAGAGAAATGGAATCAGAAAGAGTATTCTAATTATATAGAATATTTAAAAAGTTTAAGAGAAGAAACTTATAAACAATTTCATAGTAAATTAACAACAACGAAGTATGAAATTTTAGGTATACGTGTTCCAATACAGAGAAAAATTGCAAAAGAAATCTGTAAAGGGGATATAGTATCTTTTTTAGAATGTAGTAAGTCTTTATATTACGAAGAAGTCATGATTAAAGGGTTTGTACTGGCTAGCATTCAGGATAAAGAACTTTTACTTCGTTATTTAGAAGATTATGTTTCTTTAATAGACAACTGGGCAATTAATGATGGATTTTGTAATAGTTTAAAGATTGTGAATCTTGATAAAGAATTTTGGTTTTCTTATTTTGCTAATTATTTAAGAAGTAGCGAAGAATTTAAAGTAAGAGTAGGATTGATTGTTTTCTTAAGTTTTTATGTAGAAGAAGCGTATTTAGAAGAGATATTTTCTTTGATAGAAGAAATAACTTTAGATCAATACTATGTGAATATGGGAATTGCTTGGCTTTTATGTGAGTGTTTTACGAAATATCGAGATGTTACTTTAAAATATTTATTAAAAAGTAAGATAAATACATTTACTTTTAATAAAACGATTAGTAAAATAAGAGATAGTTATCGCATTTCAAAAGAGGATAAAGAATATTTAAATTCTTTAAAGCGAAAATAGTTTCTGTTTGCAAAAAATATTAAAATAAAAGTTTTGCAAATTCATTTGCAAAACTTTGAAAAGAAAAGAGGACTAAGATGAAAAAATTAAAAATAGTTTTTATTGCACTTTGCATGTTTTGTTTAACAGGATGTGGAGAAAAAGAAGTTTTAGGAGAAATGCAAGTCATAGAAGATATTCATTATCAAGAGACAAATAAAGAAACGAATAATGTTGTTATTCATTTAGAGGAAGATAAGAAAATTCTTTTAGAGTTGTATCCAGACGTTGCTCCGATATCTGTTAAAAATTTTAAAAAATTAGTACGTGATGATTTTTATAATGATGTTATTTTTCACAGGGTGATTAAAGACTTTGTTATTCAAGCCGGTGATGCTACGAGCCTAGGAAGAAGTGTAAGTACAATAAAAGGTGAATTTAGTGCCAATGGTGTTACTAATAATTTAAAACATGAACGAGGAGTTTTATCAATGGCTCGTAATAATATTAGTATGGATAGTGCGAGCAGTCAGTTCTTTATTGTGCTTGAAGAGCAAAAAAGTTTAGATGGACAGTATGCAGCATTTGGACGTGTCATCCATGGTATGGATGTTGTGGATTCTATTGGGAGTGTAGTAACTGATGCAAGCGATAAACCCCTTAAAGATATTAAAATAGTAAGTATGGAATTTGTAAGGATAGGTGAAGAAAATGAATAATAGACAAAAGTTAGCAGATTTAATATTTCCAGAATTAACAAAAACAGTCGCTGATTATGAAGCAATGTATCCGGAAAGAGATTTGAAAGAAAACGCCAAAGTTACAAGATTTGCTCCAAGTCCTACTGGATTTATGCATATAGGACATATGCTTGGTTGTACAATTGATTATGTTCTTGCTAAAAAAAGTGAAGGTGTTTTTTATCTTCGAAATGAAGATACTGATACTTCTCGTACCGTAGAGGGTGCAGTAGAATATATTCGCCATGTTTTAAAACATTATCATATGGAACCAGAAGAGTATGAATATCGCGATTTAAAGGAAACAAAAGGAAACTATGGCCCTTACATTCAATCTGAGCGTAAGGAAATTTACCAAACCTTTATTAAACATTTATTACTAGAAGGTAAAGCCTATCCTTGTTTTTTAACTCAAGAAGAAATGGATTCGATACGAGAAGGACAAGCAAAAGATAAAAGAAGAATTGGGATTTATGGAAGATATGCCAAATATCGTGATTTGTCTGTGGAAGAAGCAATAGAGCGTATTAAAAATGGAGAATCTTACACCATTCGTTTAAAAAGTAGTGGAGATTTTAATCGTAAGTTTAAGTTCAATGATTTAGCCAATGGAGAAATGGAATTGCCTGAAAACGATATTGATGTTCCGATTATGAAAAGTAAAGATGGACTTCCTACTTACCATTTTGCTCATTTAGTAGATGATCATTTAATGCACACAACACATGTGGTGCGTGGAACGGAGTGGATAAGTTCGTTGCCTGTTCATTACGAATTATTTAGGACGTTTGGTTTTAAAATGCCAAAATATATTCATATTCCTTTAATATTAAAAAAAGATGGAGATACCATTAGAAAAATTTCAAAACGATTAGATCCAGAAGCCAGAATGACTTATTATGAAGAAAAAGGATATCCTTATCTAGCCGTAATAGAATCCATTATGACGATAGCCAACTCTAATTATGAAGCCTGGAGAGAGGGCCATCCTAATGCCCATTTCACCGAATTTGAATTTTCTCCTAAAAAAATGAGTAGTAGTGGTGCCTTATTTGATCTTGATAAGTTAGATAATATTTCTAAAAATTATATTAGTCATTTAACTAAAGAAGAGGTATATGAAGGTGTTC
>CAMYTM010000167.1 GCA_947297555.1 uncultured Mycoplasmatota bacterium
GTGTAACAGGTGTATCTGGTTCTGGAAAGAGTTCTTTAGTAAATGAAATCCTATACAAATCAGTATTTAAAAGTCTTTACCCAAAATCAAAAGTAATCCCGGGGAAATGTAAAAAAATAAAAGGATTAAATCAAATTGACAAAGTAGTCCAAATTTCACAAGACCCAATTGGGCGAACTCCAAGAAGTAACCCAGCAACTTATGTAGGGGTGTTTGATAATATCAGAGATTTATTTGCTGAAATGAAAGAAAGCAAAATGCGTGGATTTGATAAATCGAGATTTTCCTTTAATGTAAAAGGGGGAAGATGTGAAGCATGTTATGGTGATGGTGTAAAAAAAATTGAAATGCATTTCTTACCAGACGTTTATGTTCCATGTGATGTTTGTAAAGGAACTCGTTATAATAAAGATACTTTGAACATTAAATTTAAAGATAAAAATATTTCGGAAGTGTTACAATTACGTGTTGAGGAAGCCCAGGAATTTTTTGAGAATGTTCCTAAAATAAAAGCAAAAATAGACATCATGATGGATGTTGGGTTATCTTATGTTGAATTAGGCTCTGGAGCACCCACATTATCTGGTGGAGAAGCAGGCCGTGTTAAACTCGCAAAAGAATTACAAAAGAAACCAACTGGAAAGAGTTTATTTATTCTAGATGAACCCACAACTGGGCTCCATTCAGCAGATATTAAAAGACTATTAGTGATTTTACAAAGAATTGTTGACAATGGCGATACCGTAGTCGTTATTGAACATAATCTAGACGTCATAAAAGTGGCAGATTATATCATAGACTTAGGACCTGAAGGTGGAGATAATGGAGGAACGATTATCGCAACTGGAACACCAGAAGAAATTGTCAAAAATAAAAATACTTATACAGGAGAGTATTTAAAAAAATATTTAAAATAGAAAAAACGTACAAATGAAAGAAAAAAGGAAGAACTACATTTTAAAATGCAGTTTTTTTCACTAAATATGTTATAATTTTAAAAAGAAAGAAGGTAATTTTTATGAATCCAGTTATGATAAGTATTTTTGGTTTAGAAATTCGTTGGTATTCCTTTTTACTTCTACTAGCCATTGGATTAGGACTTTATTTACTTATAAAAGAAGGAAAACGTTACGAATATTCAAAGGATTTTTTATTTAATCTTGCTTTTTGGATGATTATTTTTGGGTTTATTAGCGCCAGAATTTACTATGTTATTTTTAATTACAAGTATTATTTGAATGATCCAATTAGTATTTTAAAAGTATGGGAAGGAGGACTTGCCATACATGGAGGGCTATTAGGTGGATTTATCACTTTAGTTCTTTACTGTCGAAAATACAACACACGTATTTCTAAAATGACAGATATGATTACGATTCCACTTCTTTTAGGGCAAGCAATTGGAAGATGGGGTAATTTCTTTAATGGTGAAGCCCATGGAAGTGCTGTAGCACTTATTGATTTACAAAATAAACATATTCCAGAATTTATAATTGAAGGAATGCATATTAATGGAGTTTATTACCATCCAACCTTTTTTTATGAATCCCTTTGGTGCATATTAGGTGTTCTCGTATTACTCATAGTAAAAAAATACAAATATTTGAAAGTAGGACAATTATCAAGCATATATTTAATGTGGTATAGTGTGGGTAGATTTTTTATAGAGTCTTTAAGAACTGATTCTTTAATGCTAGGAGGTTTCAAAGTAGCACAACTTGTATCTATTGCCCTATTTGTAATTGGACTTTTAATTTTTATGATTCTAAGTCGTAAAGGAAAATTTGAAGATTTATATACAGAAGCCAAAGGTAGTGAAATACAGTTTTAAGGAGAAATAATATGCAATATGATTTAATTATTATTGGAATGGGAATTTCAGGAATATCAGCAGGTATATATGCAAAAAATAGTGGATTAAAAATTTTAATGTTAGAAAAAAATATGCCAGGTGGTTTATTGAACAAAATTAGTAAAATAAACAATTATCCAGGATATAGGGAAATAACAGGTCCCGACTTATCGTTAGAATTATTTAATAGTGTAAATGAATTGAATATCCCTTATAAGATAGCAGAAGTAGAAGAAATTAAAGTAGAAAAAAATAAAAAAATAGTAAAAACAACATTAGGAGAGTTTGAAAGCAAATATGTAATGATTGCGAGTGGTAGAGAAAGTAGGAAATTAGGGCTTCCTAATGAAACTAAATTATTAGGACGGGGCATTAGCACTTGTGCACTTTGCGATGGTGCTTTATATAAAGACAAAGAAGTTGCCGTTGTTGGTGGGGGAAATAGTGCTATTGAAGAAGCGCTTTACTTATCAAATATTGTAAAAAAAATATATTTAATTCATAGAAGAGAAACATTTCGTGCAGATGCATCTTTAGTAAAACTTCTAAATGAAAAGAAGAACATTGAAATTTTTTATAATAGTGAAGTAACTTCAATAATTGATGAAGAAAATAAAGTGAAAGAGATTGTAATCAATAAAGAAAAAACGTTAGAAGTCTCTGCTTTATTCACATATATTGGTTTTGAGCCAAGTAATTCTTTTGTAAAAGATTTAAATCTTTTAAATGAAAACGGTTATATAGAAGTAGATGAAAACTATGAAACAAAAATAAAAGGAATTTATGCTGTTGGAGATAGTATAAAAAAAGACATTTATCAACTAATAACGGCTGCAAATGATGGAGTAGTAGCGGCCATTCGCATTATTAGGAAAAGCAAAAAAGAAAAAAATTAAATGCTAAATTTTTTTCTTTTTTTAAACTTCAATTTAAAAAATCAATTTTTTTCATGATTGAAAATAAGAATGAAATAATTTATAATGAAATAAAGATAGATGG
>CAMYTM010000168.1 GCA_947297555.1 uncultured Mycoplasmatota bacterium
TGTCAAACTATTTTGATTTTGGCTTGTTAAGTAGGTTCGTAATTTTCCATTATTATATGGTAAGATGTGTTTAATTACTTTTGTATTTAATATGTGATCATTTTGTAATTTTAAACCATCTTCAATTAGGTATTTTGCATCATAATATGGCATTAATTTGTTAATGTTGTGATACAAAATATCTTTTTCTTCAGTGTATCCATTTATTTTTTTGATTCGTGTATAGTCTGGAATATACAATTTGCTATTACTTGGTTTTTCGTCTTCTGCTGTTTCTTCTGTTGCTTTCATCACTTGTAATACTGGTGGTTTCTCATAAGAGACCTCAGTAAAATCCCAAATGTCCTCATCGAAACCAACATTATTTTTAAAGAAATCTGTCGTAAGTTCATCTTTCGTCACTTGTATTACTCGATTTCCTGAAGCATTCGAAACAAGTCCAGAATCTGTAAGTTCATAGTTATTGGTAGAGGTTGCATGGACAGTAGATCCATGTACACTATAAAAATTATTTCCTGTTGATAAACTAACATTATTTTTTAGGATAGTGTTATTGTTTAAAGCAAGTCCTACAATATCTCCATTTAATCTTGCACTTACATTGTTTGTATAAATAACTTTTGTTAAACAATTTTCAATGGTAATTAGATCTGTTCCATCTCCTGTACCTAGAATTCCACTGATTCCATTTCCATCTTTGTTTTGAGTAGAGTTTAATTTTCCTTCTACAAAACAATTTGTAATAGAACCGCCCATCATGTTTCCAACAATTCCACCTACTCTTATATGAAGAGAAGTTGTAATTTGGAAGTTTGTAACACTACTTTGCTCAATCGTTGTCGCTGTTGCTTCTCCTAGTATACCTCCAACTCGGTTGGTTCCAGAAATCAATATTAAATCTTTTACATGGACATTTCGAATTGTTGTATTGGTTGCACTATTAGCAAGAGTTCCTCTACTATTTACTCCAGATAATTTCGGGCTTTCTAAGATTAAGTTTTCAATAGTTGCAGATTCAAGTGTATCAAATAATGGTTTGGATAGATTATAAATTTTATGCCCATTTCCGTTTAAAGTTCCAGTAAATGAGGAAATTAAAGTATTTGTATTTTTAGTTATTATAGAAGCGTCATAATCACGAGTTAATGTAAATGTTCCATTTGGATTCTTTTCTATCTCACGAATTAAACCTTCTAAGGTTATATTTTCTGCTATGCCATTATTCATTTCACCAAAGACAATTTCTAACTTGTCTTGTTTATTGTCACTTGTGTATTGAACAACATTGTCAAAATCTAATGTTAGTTTCAACTGATTGTCTTCTATTCTATATCCCGTTATTTTGGTGTAGAAGGTTGGCATTTGTTTCAAGAATACTTTGGCAATGTAGTTATCTAAGTTGGTAAGATCATTTTCGCTTAAATCTTTTACTTCAACAACTCCATCTGCTGTTTGTTTATATATAGATGTCCTAATAATGTCTTTCATTTCAAATTTACGAGCACCAAGGGTAATGTCTGCTTCTAAAAGAACCATATTTTTATATTCGTTTGCATCTTCTTCTAATACATTCATATCTAAATCATAATCTGCAATTACTTTTACAATGTAGTTTTGGTTTTCTTCTGGTTGGAAAGTAATTGTGTTGTCATTCTTTTCTAAGGTTTGTTCTTTTACTATGGTTCCATTTTTTAGAACAAGAACTTTTCCACTTGTGATTGTTTCTTCTTCATCGATTACTTTGAAAGAGGCAGAAATTGTTGCATCCATATTTTCTTTGTAACCAAATTGTTCTACTGTTGGTTTGTCTTTTAATACAGTTACTTTGATTTCATTGTTTTCTGTTAAGATTATCTCTTTAGAATTACTTAAAGTTATTTTTTCTATTTTTGCTGTCTTTACTCCTGATGTTCTATGACTGTTGATAGTTAAATAATACGCATTGTCTTTTTTTGTAAGTGGATATTCATTCCCATTTACTACTGCTTTTATTGGTTCAAAATTTGTTGTATTAGTACTTTCAAAACTAATAGTAATTGGCTCAGACTTACCAAAGTATTTTGTTTGTCCTTTATCATTGTATGTTTTTATGTTTTCTATATTTAGTTCATAGTCTGCAACTAGTTCTATTTCTTTTGAAGTAAGAGTTTCATCCATTACACGGTTGTCTTCTTCTGGTCTTCCTTCTAAAGTATTACTATCTAAATCATAAGTTCCATTTATTTTTAAAGTATATTTTTTTGAAGGCTCTACTTGGAATGTAATTTCATTGTGTCCTTTTATAATATCTTTTTCTATTGTATTTCCATCAGAAATTAAAATCGCTTTCCCATTTATAAAAGTATCTTCATTATCTAGTACATCGAAACGTAATGTTACTTCTTTTGTTCCTAAATTATCGGCTTGAGCAAAGTTAATAATCTGTGGTTTATCTTTTAAAACTTCCACTTTTATATGCTCATCTGTTGTTGCAACCATTTCACTATTGTAAAAGAATCTTGTTATTTCTAATGGATATATTCCACTTTTTGTTCCTACATTTAAAGTTGCTTCATAATTTCCATTGTCTAATTTTACTGCAATACAATCTATATTATTAATTCGTATTTTCGTAATGTCTTCTACTTTGTTACTGCTTATATCAAAAGTTAGTTTTAATACGCCACCTTTTTCTACATAATAAGCGCTTGGTGTAATACTATTTACTTCAATTCTTGGATCGGCTACTACTTCAATTTCTTTTTCTTCTGTCTTAAAATCTGCATCATTTCCAGTTAGATTATAATTTAAAGACACTTTTACTTTGTATTTTGTTGTCATTTGAGTAGTAAAGAAC
>CAMYTM010000169.1 GCA_947297555.1 uncultured Mycoplasmatota bacterium
GGTAAGACTGCTCTAGAGTATTCTGATTATGTCATTTTTACAAACGATAATCCTCGTACAGAAGATGAGCATCAAATTATGGAAGATATTTTAAATGGACAAAAAGAAGCAAATTATGAAGTAATCTACGCCCGTAAAGACGCCATAGAAAAAGGAATAAAAATATTACAAGAAAACGATTTATTAATGATTTTGGGAAAAGGGCACGAAGATTATCAAATAATCGGAACAGAAAAACATCATTTTAGCGATAAGGAAGTAGTAATAGAAACGATAAAAAAAGCAGAAAAATAAAATGATGATACATGAGATGAATTTAAATGATACCCCTTTTAAGCGTATAAAAAAAGGGACAAAAACAATTGAACTTCGACTGAATGATGAAAAAAGACAATTATTACATATAAAAGATTATATTGAATTTACAAATAGGTCTACTTTAGAAAAAATGCTAGTTGAAATAACAAACACATAAATATCCCAACTTTGAAGAATTGTATAAACACTTTACTAAAATAGAAATGGGCTATGATGAAAAAGATATACCAAATCCGCAAGATATGGAAATGTATTATAAAAAAGAAGAACAAGCCAAATATGGAGTGGTGGGAATAGAAATAAAAAAAATCAATAGTGAATAGAATCTCTACTATAATAAGGAAGTGAATGTATGAAATACCAAATTAAAAATGCCTCTATTTCTTTAGGCGGAAATTCTATATTAGATGATATTAATTTTGAGATAACTGAGCATAGTCATATTGGGATTGTAGGAAAAAATGGTAGTGGAAAAACCACTCTTTTAAATGCCCTTATTCATAATGATATTTTAGAAGAAGGTATTGAAGATAATCCTTTGCAAATTACTAAAATAGGAAACTTTAGAATTGGCTATTTAGAACAAGTTACTTTCTTAAATGAAGAAACAACAATGTTAGAAGAAATAAAAAAGTCTTTTCAAGACATTATCGATATAGAACAAAAATTAAAGAAAACTTTAAAAGAAATGGAAAAAAATTCTACAGATAAAATCATTTCAGAGTATACGAATCTTTTAGATAAATATACGTATTTAGGAGGATATACCTACCAAAAAGAATACGAAATTATGTTGAAAAAATTTGGATTTACTGAAGAAGATAAAAAGAAAAAAATCTCAGAATTTTCAGGAGGAGAAAGAACAAAACTTGCTTTTTTGAAATTACTTTTATCCAATCCAGACATTTTATTTTTAGATGAACCAACAAATCATTTAGACATTGAGGCCATAATTTGGTTAGAAAATTACCTAAAGAATTATAAAAAAGCATTTGTTATTGTTTCACATGATCGAATGTTTTTAGATAACATTGTTAATACAATTTATGATATTTCCTACAAAAAAGTAACCAAATATACTGGAAACTATTCCTCTTATGAAAAACAAAAACAAGAAAATTATGAAAAAAGTTTAAAAAACTTTGAACGCCAGCAAAAAGAAATAACCAGACTAAGGAACTTATATGAAAAATTTAGAAATAAACCTTCAAAAGCCTCAATGGCTTTATCGAAACTCCATATGATAGAAAGAATGGATATTCTAGAAAAACCAAAAATTTTAAATACTAAAATATTCAAAATGAACTTAAACAAAATAGAACCAAGTGGGAAGACTGTTTTAACTTGTAAAGATTTAGAATTTGGTTTTAATCAGACACTTGGTAAATTAAGTTTTGAAATTCTAAATGGGGAAAAAGTAGGCATTATTGGAGCCAATGGAACAGGAAAATCTACTCTTTTAAAAACAATACAGGGCCTATTAAAACCACAATCTGGCTCTATTTCTTTTGGATACCATGTAAAATGTGCTTATTTTGATCAAAATTTAAAGATGCTAGACGATGATCATACTATTTTAGAAGAGTTTAAAAGTGCTTATCCTATGGCTTTAGATAGTGAAGCGAGAAGTGCTTTAGGGGCCTTTTTGTTTTCTGGAGAAGAGACTAGTAAAAAGGTAAGTGTTTTATCAGGAGGAGAAAAAGTACGACTACAACTTTGCAAAATTCTATATGATAAACCAAATTTTCTTATCTTAGATGAACCAACAAATCATTTGGATTTACAAGGCAAAGAACAATTAGAAACTATTTTATCTTCTTATAAAGGAATGATTCTTTTTGTTTCACATGATAGATATTTTGTTAAAAAAATGGCAACACATTTAATTGTATTTGAGCATGAATTAGCAACTTATTATCCTTATGATTACGAGACATATCAAGAAAAAAGAAAAGAAAATAGAATAGAAATACAAGAAGATCCTACTAAATTAACCAAGAAAAATGAAAAATCATTCTCTACAAAACCGAAAAATAACAAAGAACTTGTCAAAATAGAAAAAGAAATTACGAAATTAGAAATAGAGAAGACAAAAATAAATGAAGAATTATTAAAAGAAGAAAATTATAACAACTATCAAAAAATGAATGATTTAAAAAACAAGTTAGACAAAACACAAGAAAATTTAGAAAAATTGGAAAAAGATTGGGAAAATCTTGTAGAAAAGTAAAAAAGGAGTGACTTTGAAATAAAAGTTTAGAACTCCTTTTTAATTTGAATAGCATCAATATCTCTTCCATATATGCCAGCATATCCTTGGCTACTATCATCTACTTTAGAAATCCAAGAAAGCCAACCCCCATTTTTAAGATGTACTCTATAAATGCAATTATAGATTTGTAATCCATCTATAGGGTTTCCTAAATTTCCTGCATAAGAAAGTATTCCGATACCTTCTTGACCCTGAATCCAATTGAGCCATTTATTTTTTGTTTTATCATGAACTCTATATTTA
>CAMYTM010000170.1 GCA_947297555.1 uncultured Mycoplasmatota bacterium
AACAAGGCAGAAATGCTTATGAAGATTACGAAGAAATTTTGACTAAAGAAAATGAGGAGGGCTAAAGATGAATGACAAAAAGAATAATAAGAGAAAAGTAGAGCGTTGGAAAAAAGTAAATGAAGAAAAGAGAAAAATAAATAAACAATTAGAAGAGGAACTAAGAAAAATAATAAGAAGAGGAGAAAGTTTAAGCGATTATGAATTATGGCTAAATCAAAAATGCGACATTTTGGTAGAAACAAGTTATATAATTGAGACATATATAAAAGATTTTGAAAAAGAAAAAATAATACAATTACCAGATAAAAATAATAGCCTTGTTTATGTATTAGTAAAAAAGAATACAGAAGCGGAGGAATAATAAGTTGAAAAGCATAAAATATGAAAATATAACAATCGGAGATATTGAAAATATCATAAAAACGGGATATGTAACAGAAATATTCTTCGATGGAGATAATAAAACAGCAAATATAAAAGAATTAGCAGATAGCCTTAAACCTGTAATAGAGGCAATTTGTGAAATTGGTAAAAAAATGTGTGATACTTTTAATGCAATTTTTAAAGATCTTAAATATTTGCTAAATAAAAAAATAACCAAGAAAAAATTTATTAAATTATTGCAAAGTGAAGGAATCCAGAGAAATACAATAAATGAAATTATAAAAAACAACAAAAGACCATACACATATGCTAGATATTATGAAATATTGAATAAATTTTCAAAAGATGAAGGGAAGTGAATTTATTATGTATGAAAAAAGCGATATAGAGGACATGCTAAAAAAATATTTGAAAAGTAAATCACAATTAGAAGAATTAGAGAGCAAAATAGCTAAAAATAAGGTGTTATTAAAATACAATGGTAAGAAATTTCAAGAATCAGAAGCGGAAACAATAGAAGGAATGGCTTTAAAATCTCCAGCAATTTCTGATATGCCAAAAAGCAAGACTAATAAAAAGAGTAATCCTACAGAAAATATAGCATTAACATATAAAGATAAATTAACATACATAAATAAAGCAGATAAAATTAAATTAATGAATGAAAATGCAATATATAATGAAAAAGCAGAGCCATTAAGAGATTTAGTAGGAAAAGTTGATAGAATGATAAAAGCTCTAAATAATGAACAAAAATTAATAGTGCAAACTTATTATATGTATGAACAAAAATGGAATTATGTTTCAAGAACATATGTAGATGTATATAATGAGCCTAAAACAATAAATCAACTAAAAAATATACGAAATGTAGCATTAGAAATAATGTTAGATGTAGTAAATGTGTAAATAATCAAAAATTGGTCAAAAATTGGTCGGAAATTTGGTAGAAATTATAAAATACTTTGTAGTATAATTATAGTCGGAGAAAGTTTAAGACATCTACTTAGACATTCTCTACTAAAAGGATATTCCCCTTTTATTTTAGCAGTAAAGAGCGTTCTAATTTTGGAACGCTTTTTTTGCTGTTATTTTTAATTAAAATTGTGGAGTTTTTAAATGTAATACCTTTTTAAAACACCATTTATTTATCTCCTAAAAATAAATATATATTAAACAAAAAACAATATGTTTCTTCACAATTTAATTACTTTAAGTGAGGTAGCCTATGGAAGAATACAAAAGATATATGTGTTCTACTTGCACTAACAGCAAATGTGTTGAAAAAATAGTTAAAATTCAAAAGAATAATGTAATAATAACTAAATGCGAAAATTATATAAAACCTAAGAAAAATAACAATGAATATTTATCAAAATATGTAAATGAATTAAAGTTAAGGAAGATTAAATATGATTATTAAAATGTGTGCAAAGTGTAAGAAGATAATTGAATATCCTAATAGATATTGTAGTGCATGCCAAAAGATAGCAGATGAACAAGCAGAAGAAATAAGAAAACGAAGTAATAGAAAGTATAATAAAACAAGAGATCCTAAGTTAGTTAAGTTTAGAAAAAGTGATGAATGGAGACAGCTTAAGGAAAAGTATTTACAAGACATACAACATAAATATGGCGATGTAAAGTATTCATACAAGTGTGAAGATTGTATAGAGGAAAGTAAAAAGAATCCAGATTATGAAATACAATTAGCAGAAGAAGTACACCATTTACAATTTATAGAAACGCCAGAAGGTTGGCTAAGACGATTAGATTATACTAATTTAAGAGCGTTATGTCATATGCACCATGATAAAAGACATAATCGTTTCCAAAAAAGGAAGGGGGAATACATATGCTGCAAGAAAACAAACAACAAGGAATTAAAGTAGATGTGAAAGTAAACATAGGAAAAGTAGAAGGGTTTGTAAATGAGTTGGTTAATTTGCTAAACAGATATGGGTTAGATGGTATAAAGATATGCAATGAAACTACAATACAAATTAACTTACTGGATCTTATGGAATACAAGGTAACACCTACTGCAACAAGAGACAATCTAAGAAATTGTCTAATAGAAAATATAATAAAAGAAGGGAAAGATTAAATATGAAACATATAGCAGATAGAGGCTACACAGATGTAGTATTAAATAAACATATAGATAAGGACGCAGTATTAGAAGAAGAATACGAAAAGGCAGGAGTAGAATTAACAGAAGAAAGAAAAAGATATTTAGTAGAAGAAAGAAAACTATATAAAGAAGTAGAGGACGAAGCTACACCAGTAACAGAAGATAACAACGAAGAAGAAGCTACACCAGTAGTAGAAGACAACAACGAAGAGGAAGAAGCTACAGTAGTAGAAGACAACAACGAAGAGGAACAAGCTATAAAAACAGTAGAAAATAACAAAGAAGAGCAAGA
>CAMYTM010000171.1 GCA_947297555.1 uncultured Mycoplasmatota bacterium
GTATATTTCCCAATTGTATTTTTATTTTTTTTACTTCCTCACGAATGTTTTAAAACAAAAAAACAAGAAATAATAATAAAATCTATATTTATAAGTATAGGAATAATGGCAAATATTGGTTGGCAGGCAATTTTAAAAGAAATTGCAACCACAGAAATAGCAAGTGAAAGTGTTTCAGGAAATGTCAATACTTGGATTTTTAAATCTCCAATCCGATATTTAGTCGTTATATTAAATACAATATTGGAAACGGGGTATAATCAATTAGAAAATATTTTTGCAGGAGAATTCTTATGTCACTGGCAAGTTAGGCCTTACGCTCTCATAAATTTTGGATTTATTATTTCAAATCTGTTGGCTTTTTTTTCAGAAGAAAAAAATAAAGAAAATAATTTTATAAAAACTATATTTGTACTAGTTGTTATGGCCATGATTTATATCCTTATTAGTACAGCCATGTATTTAAGTTGTTCAATAGAAGGTGCTATGACAATCAATGGAATACAAGGAAGATACTTTTTTCCGATTGTTTGTATTTGCTTATTTTTTCAAGTGAAAAATTCTATCAAAATAAATAAAGATTATGTATTCTCGGGGATTGTAATCTTAAATTATCTAGTTATACTATCTATGCTAAATGTATTCGTTTATTAAAGACAAAATCTGATATAGTTTTTAGGAAAAAGAAATCAAAAGAAAACATAAAAAAAAATTGAAGAGTGACTGTATGGCATACTTTTCAATTTTTTTATTCATAAAAATTTTAATGTCTTTACAATAATTCATTTCTTTTTTTCTTTCACTTCCATATCTATACAACCTTACAAATATTTAAAAAACGTTAAAATGTTTTTATGAATAGAGCAAATGAAATAAAAAAAGTAAATCATTTGCAAGCGACAAAATTGCGAGTAGATTAGAAGGTAAAATAGATAAAAAAGTAGAAGAAAGTCATTACATATAAATTAAGTTAAAAAAAAACGCTATTTTGCGTTTTATAAAGTATGAGAACTCTCTATATCTTCAGAAATATCTTCCGTATTTTCTAAAGTACCATTTAGTGCATTTGTGATATTATTAACTCTTGTCTGAATATCTTGCATGTCAACACTAATTTTCTTTAATTCATTAAAACTAGCCATTACAATTGCTTGATTTTCAGATGTAGGATTTGCAGCATAAATATTAGATTTTTCAGTATAATCTTGCATCTGAATTTGAAAGGATTCCTCAAAACTTGCTAAAGATTGCTTTAAATATTCCAATCTAGAGTTTAGCAATCCTTCAACATTGTATATACTTTCAGTTGAAGCCTTCATACTTGCACTTTCATTATCCATAACTATTTCCTCCTTATTGTCTAAAATTATTATAAAAGAAAATAAAGGAAATATACAAGAAAATATAAAAAAATTTACAAAATTTTACTAGTTTTTAGAAATTCGAATAAGATAAATCAGTTTTTTTATTACATTTTCATAGAATCATCATTAGAATATCTTGGGCTTTCAAACGCAGTTCGAATGTCTTTTGCTTCTTCACTAGAATAATCTTGTTTAAAAGAACTTTGAGGTTCCCCACGAATTTGTGATAATTCTTGTAATTTCATTTGTTCTTCTAACGTTAAATCTTGTTTTTCATTTAATGAAGTAATAAAAGCGAGTTGACTAATAGTTGTATCTAATAAACTTTTGGTATGATCAATTCTAAATTGCAATTCTCTTAGTTTTTTGTAGTAACTTAACATCTCTTTTTCTATCTCTTTTTGTTCTTTTTCACTATTTTGTAAAGACATGTAACTATTTAAGTGGCTTTGCGATTCGGCATTAAATGATTCTAATAATTTTGTTAGTTCATTTATTTTTATAAGTAAAACATCTTCAATATTCATTATTTTTCTCCTTACTATTTATCTTTATTATAAAAGAAACTAACAAAAGTATGCAAGAAAGTAAGGCACTTGTTTACATAAGTTTACCATATGCTAAAAAAGAAAAAGAGTGCTATAATATAAATAATAGAAAAGAGTTGGTCTTATGAAAAAAGTTATGGATGCAAATAAGATGTGTTCTAACATGGCATATCTTTTTAGTGAAGTAGCATCGATTTATCCGATTACACCCTCTAGTCCTATGGCCTCCAACATCGATTACTTAAACCATACAGAAAAACGAAATCTTTACAATACGAAAGTAGAATTAATAGAAATGCAAAGTGAAGCAGGAGCCTCTGGTGCTATGCATGGTGCTCTAATTACTGGATCACTTGCAACAACTTTTACAGCAAGTCAAGGACTTCTTTTAATGCTTCCTAATATGTATAAAATAGCAGGAGAAATGTTACCTGGAGTTATTCATGTAGCGAGTCGTACCATTGCCACCCATGCTTTATCCATTTTTGGAGACCATAGTGATATCTATGCCGCACGACAAACAGGCTTTTGTATATTATCAAGCACCAATATAGAAGATGTTAGAGCAAATGCTGCGGTAGCCCACTTATCTGCCATAGAAGGAAGTCTTCCTTTCCTTCATTTCTTTGATGGTTTTCGAACCAGCCATGAACTACATTCTATAGAAGAAATTCCAGATACAGAGTTTTTAAAGTTAATCAATTATGAAAAAATAAACGAGTACAAGCGTAAAATGCTAAATGTTGATAAACAAATAGAAAAAGGACTTGCCTTTAATGAAGATATTTATTTTCAAACCGTCGAAGCAAGAAACAAATATTATGATGCAATACCAGATATCGTAAATAATTGCATGGAACAGGTAAATAAAATCTGTAAGACTCATATAAAAC
>CAMYTM010000172.1 GCA_947297555.1 uncultured Mycoplasmatota bacterium
TTTATGATAACTTAGATTTAAAAGACTATAATTTAGAAGTTAGTAGCGATGAAGATATAAAATCTGATTATATTTGGGTTTCTAATATGCGTGGACCAGGTGGACTGATTGTGGCCGATGATGGAAAATACCTTTTTTGCCAATCTAGGCATGGATACGAATATTGGAAAGAAGAATTTAAAAAGGGAGTACGAAGTAATTAAGAAAGGTAAGCAAAATTAAAAATTTGAAATCTCCATAATTACTATGTCAGATGGAAATGTAATGGCTTCGAAAAGTTGGAAAGGAGTCATTTTTTTAATGAAAAAAATGAAGAAGAAAAACTTCAAATGTGTAAAGAACAAGTAATAGAAGGAAAGTCATTATTACACATATGTGAATTACAATAATACAAAAAACATAGATGATTTAAAATATCTAGTTAATTTATATAAAAGATATGGAAAAGAACCATTTTAATTTTAAATTATAATATAATAATAAAATTTAAATAAGTAAGAATAATTTGTTATCTTAAATAATAAATTTTATACATATATTTGATAGTGAGAATTTAGTATTAACAAAAATAAATATTCTAATAACTCATAAATATTATCTTTTATTAAATGAAAAATATATATTATATATAAAAAGTATGTATAAAATATTAATAATATAAAATTATAATCTTTTATCTTATCACATGTTAAAAACTATAGATGTTAAAGATGTGAGGATAAATAACAAATAGTTGCTTCTTAAAAAAAGATGTATATTAGCATATTTATTAATAATTTTTTATGATAATCATAAAATATAGATTTATCTAATAAGCATAATTTTCTCTTGCTTCTTCAAACTATTTAATAAGAGAAGTGATGTTTTATGAAAGAAGATAGAAAAATATTTGCGAAAGGTTTATGTTTTATAAAAGTTTTTCTTTTTTTTGTGTTAGGAAGTATGTTTGGTAGTTTTTTTGAGGAAGTACAATGGTTTATTCAAAAAGGAGTGTGGACAAGTCGCCATGATTTGTTAATAGGTCCTTTTAGTACTTTGTATGGATTTGGTCTTGTTTTGTTTTTACTTATTTTAGGACCATATAATGGAAAAAGAGGCTTTTTAAAAACATTTGTGTATTCTTTTTTTATAGGAGGAGTTTTTGAATATGTTGCTGGAGTTTTGTCGGAACGGATTTTTCATATAAAGTTTTGGAATTATTCTCATATGTTTTTAAATATAGAGGGGAAAACTACTGTTCCTATTATGATTGTTTGGGGAATTATGGGGGTTATATTTTTAAAGGTAATTTATCCAATTGTGAATAAGTGGATTGAAAAGATTCCTTATTTTGTTGGAAGAATAGTTTTTTCTCTATTATTGATTTTTATGGTTTTTGATATGTTCTTATCATATAGTGTATTTGGACGTATGGTTTTACGTCATAAGGGAGTTATACCTAAGACGTTTATAGGAGAATTTTATGATAGGAAGTTTCCTGATGAATTTATGTATTATAAGTACCCTATTTTAAAAGGTGAATAGTTTACTTTTTTAAGTAATCTATTTTTTTTTGAAAAAATTTTGTGTAGAAAAAGGAAATTTCAGATTTGCGGTGTATATATAAGAATGAAGGGAGGAATTTGTAATGTTAAAAATGATATTACGCATTATGGTTCTGATTTTTGTATTTGTACCAAGTATAGTATTTGCCCAAACAACTACAGATAGTTTTAAGTCTACGTTTATTACGAAATATAGTTTTATAGATTCTAATGGACGTTATGGAAATTTTCAACATTTTAAAAGGAAAAGTGATAATCAAATAGCCTTTTGCATAGAGCCGGGATTATCACTTTCGACGGGTAGTTATAACGGATATTATGATTTAAGTTTGGAAGAGATGGCAGAAAAGGTTAAAATGACTACGGAAGAATTAAACTTGGCATCAATGTATGCTTATTTCGGGTATGGTCATAATAATCGAAAAGGAGATGACTGGATTGTTGCTACTCAAGCCTTGATTTGGAAAATGATGGGCAGAGATTTTCATTTTACTAGTCAATATTTGCCAGATCCAGAAGATACGTTTAAGTATGTTATTCCAATACCTAGTGAAATTCAAAGTCATATGGATGAAATAGAAAAAGATGTTAAAGAGTATTTAACTTATCCAGATTTTAAGGGAAGTCTTTTAAAAATTGGATGGAAGGATTCTTATAATTTCGGTGATTTAAAAGGTTTTCAAGTGACAAATTGTGAGAATTGTTCTTATATAATTAGTAATAATGATTTGATAATAAGTTCAAATTCTAAAGACGGAGGAGTTGTATATTTACAAAAGGATGCTAATGATTATGGAACAAATTTTATCGTTTATGAATCTAGAAGAGGTCAGAACGTTTTAGTTCCAGGGAAATTAAAATCTTTAAATACTAGTGTTAGTTTTGAAGTGGTGCCTGGAAAGTTTAAGTTAAAAAAGTATGACGCTGATACGAAGACGTGTATGCCAAGTGAAGGAGGATCTTTAAAGGGAAGTGTTTATAAACTATATAAAGAAGATGGGACTTTTGTTAGAGATTTGCTTATTGGAGAAGATTGTAGTGCTGAAGCAAAAGATTTAGAAATGGGTTCTTATTATGTAAAAGAGTATGAAGCTGGAATAAATTATAGATTAGATGAAAATACTTATTCGTTTACACTTTCTACGAATGATTTAGAAAAAGAATTGGTTGTGTACGATGAGATTTATTTGGGACAAGTACATTTGTATAAGTATGATAGCGAAACAAAAATTTGCGAGTCAGGAAGTTTATAC
>CAMYTM010000173.1 GCA_947297555.1 uncultured Mycoplasmatota bacterium
TGGTCCAGTTGCTCCTGTTGCTCCAGTTAATCCTTGCACTCCTTGAGTTCCTGTTGGTCCAGTCGGTCCTTGAACACCCTGAATACCTTGTGGCCCTGTCGGTCCAGTTGGACCTGTTGGGCCTCCTGATGGTCCAGTTGGACCTGTAGGTCCAGTAATTTGTCTTCCCCCACAACAACATCCAGTCGGTCTATAATTACATGCAAAATCATTTACAATTTCAAGTGCTCTGTTGTAAGATGGACTATTATTTTCATTCATTCTTTTTTCCTCCTTTACTATAAAATATGAAGAAATTTACTTTCTGTAAGTGCAGAAGTCCTATAAATTACAAATTATTTAGCACAAATTTATAATTTTTGCATAGTCATCCATACTAATAATGGTGAATAAAAAATGAGTGAAAAACAATACAATGCTGAATTATTTGAATTCATAAAAAAAGCAACTTGCTCTTTTACTGGAGTAAAAGAAATCAAAAAAATTCTTTTAGAAAACAACTTTTTTGAATTAGAAGAAAATGAAATTTGGGATTTAAAAAATAATCAGAAATACTTTGTTACAAGAAACGACGCTTCTATTATTGCCTTTACTTTAGGAACTCATAACAGTTTTAATATCACTTGTACCCATATTGATACACCTTCCTTTTGTATTAAACCAAAAAATGCCATCTATGAAAAAAACTATTTAAAAATAAATGTAACTCCCTATGGTGGATTATTAAATTATGCATGGTTAGATGAACCTTTATCCATAGCAGGAAGAGTCATTATCAAAAATAAAAATACCTATTACAAAGAAATTATTGATTGTAAAAAAGCCCTTCTTTGCATTCCTAGTGTTGCGATTCATCAAAATGCTAATGCTAATGAAGATTTAAACTTAAATAGCCAAATTGATATGATTCCCTTTCTATCTTTATCCAATACAAAAGAACCTATAAAAAAAATAATTCAAGAACAAATCAAATTAAAACCAGAAGATGAAATCTGTGACTATGATTTATTTTTGTATGCCATGGTAGAACCTACTTACTTTGGCTTAAAAAATGAATGCATCTTATCCCCTAGAATTGATGATTTAACTTGTACATTTTCCGCTTTAAAAAGTTTTATAAACCAAAAGAAAAGCAACAATAATACTATTTTTTGTGCTTTTAACAGTGAAGAAATTGGAAGTCTAACCAAAGAAGGAGCAGATTCCTCCTTCTTAATGGATATTTTAAAGCGAATTACAGCACAAGAAGAAAAAGAATTATCTACAATCATTAATAATTCGACAATTCTAAGTGCCGACAATACACATGCAACACACCCCAATCACCCTGGAAATAGTGATATCAATAATGAAGCATTATTAAATAATGGCATTGTAATTTCTAAAGACTCCTCTTCAACAACAGATAGTATCACCTCATCTATTTTTAAAGGAATATGTGAAAAAGCAAAAGTTCCTTATCAAGATTTTGTTACAAAAAATGATATGACAAGTGGAAGTACTTTATCTGGAATTAGTTTAAGACATGTAAGCATTGATTCCATTGATATAGGAGTCGGACAACTTGCTATGCATGGTGCAAGAGAAATAGTAGGAAGTAAAGATTCTTATTATTTATACTTAGCATTTAAAAAATTTTATGAAACAAAAATAACCAAAGAAAAAGATAGAATTGAATTACAATAAACCCACTCTATCTTTTTATCATTTTCATTTGTCTACTAAATACTTCTTCATCAGTTGCTACTTCTGAAATTTCACTACTTGGATGTGCTGCTTCTAAAAATTCACTTTGCTCTTCAAAGAATAATCTATATTTACGTAGCAAATGCCACGCTTTAAAAAGCGTTAAACTTGATTCAGTTATAGGTAATGGATATTCTCCTAATGAATGCTTCCAACGAATAAGAGTACACTCTTTTTCAGCGTCTCTTTCTAAATCAACTTTTCTTCTAGGATCTTCTATATCCATATAGCCTTCCCCTATTTTTAATAAAATTGTACGATAAATCTTTTTTTCATTATCATTAGGATGGAACAATAAATTCAGATTTACCTCTGCACAAAATTTTTTATGAGAAGCAGGTATCTGTACCATCTCTGCATAGTAAAAATCATTAATATCATATTTGGTTATTAATTCTTTCATTTTCTAGTCTTCCTTTCAAAACAATGTATTTATTATCTTAAATCTTTTACAATAAAATAACAAGGATTATAAATCATATTTGTCAAATATTTTACATATAAAATTTTTACTTTTTTTGAATTTCTTTTACTAATGAAAATAAAGGGTGTAAAAACGTAAAATCTTTTGGCTGAAAATTATATTTTTCCAAAATAGTAAGGGCCGTTTTTTCTATATTTTCTACATTCCAAGATTCCAAAAGTTCATATAAAAAAGAAATAACCCTTTTTTTATCTTCATTTGGAATTCGCAAAAGGGCTTGATTTAATGCATTACTAATATTTTTAGCATGATTACTCATTTCTTTTGTATAAACAAAATGATTTTGCAATACAAGCCAAGAATACAAATCATGCTGTAGTACTCCTATTTGTTTACTTTTTATAATGAATGTTTTTGTATCTTTATCAAAAATATTTCCAACAATACTAGCACTTGGAATAAAGGTAACGATTTTCTCTTTTCTTTTCTGATAATTGTCTGTTTCTAAAATGTTTTTGGAAAATCCTGGTCCATCATAATTGTAAACTTTTACTATCAAGTCACTTTCTTTACAAAATAAGGACGCATACATTG
>CAMYTM010000174.1 GCA_947297555.1 uncultured Mycoplasmatota bacterium
GCCTTACTTTATTTACTACTTAAAATGAACAAAAGCAAAAAAGGGCTGGGACTTACAAAAATAAAAGAAAAAGACGAAATAAGCAACAAAGAAATAGGGTGTAAGATTATTTCCTATGCGATTCCTTTTATTATTATTACCGTTGTATTTTCCATTAATAACTTTTTAGACATGGTTATGATTTTAAGAACCTCAGAACACTTAGGCTTAGAAACTACCGAAATTGAATTTGCTACAACTGCGATTACCACATGGTCTACGAAAATCAGTATGATAGTAAATTCAGTAGCCACTGGAATGGTTACGAGTCTAATTCCTACTATTGTAGGGGCTTATACGTTAAAAAAATGGGAAGAAGTAAATAATAAATTTAATAAAGCCTTACAACTTATTTTAATTATTTGTCTTCCAATGTGTGTTGGATTATCCTTGCTTTCTAAAAGTGTATGGAGTGTTTTTTATGGATATAGTGAAATAGGCGCATTTATTTTTTCTATGCAAATATTAGTATCCTTATTTTACAATTTATTTTTGGTTACAAACTCAGCATTACATGGATTAAATAAATCTAAAGTTGTATACAGAAGTGTCACAATTGGACTTACAACAAATATTTTACTTAATATTCCATTTATGGTTTTATTTTATAAATTAGGATTTGCCCCATATTTAGGAGCCATTTTAGCAACGGCGATAGGATACATTCTAGCTTTTACCTTATCCTTAAAGAAACTAAAGAAAGAACATGGTTTAAAGTATAGAGAAACACTCAAAATGGCAGAGAAACTTCTATTGCCAACACTTGCCATGTCAGTGGTAGTTCTTATATTAAAAGGGTTAATTCCTATTCACTTTTCTAGCAAGATATCTTGTTGTATTTATATAGGAATCATTAGTATTCTAGGAGGAATTGTTTATTTGGTACTTACATATAAAATGGGGTTACTTACAAAAGTTTTTGGGAAGTCTATGGTAAATAAAATTCTAAAAAAACTGAGCCTTAAGCGTGTAAGTCTAGATTCGTAAAAAAAGATAAAAAAACTCATCATTAGATGAGATAAGTATAGATTAAAGCATATACATATTGGTGGTGTTATCAAAGTTTTCAGTAGTAATGAGTCCTTTAGATTCTAACTTGCTGACACGTGCGTCTAGTCGATTAATTTGACGCTCTATTTTAGCAAGTCTTGATTCCAAATCACTCATATAATCTCCGCCCATGTTTTGGGGATTATAATTCATTGGTGCTGGTCCTGAGTAAAAACTTTGACTTGCTTGGGAACCATAAGCCGGCATACCTCCTTGAAATCCATTATTATTTAGTGGCATAGTAGGAGTTCCCATATAACTAGATTGTGAAAAATTTGCCTCATTAAAAAAGGCATTACGGTCTTTTTTCATAAAAAACACTTCCTTATGTTTCTATTATATGTAAAAGTGTAGAAAGTAGTGATAAAAGTTGAGACTTAGAAATGTAAAAAATGCAAAAAATATTATAGAAGAATGTGAATATGTTGTAAAATGGGATTCTAAAAATTTAAAAGGAAATTGGGAAACTATTTTTGGGAATAATAACTCTATTCACCTTGAAATTGGTATGGGAAAAGGAAAATTTCTTCATGAAATGGCTAAAAATAACCCTGATATCAATTTTATTGGAATTGAAAAATACGAAAGTGTTTTAGTACGTGCTGTTGAAAAAATAAACAAGGAACCTCTTCCTAACTTACGTCTTATTTGTGGCAATGCAGAAGGATTAGAATTAATTTTCAATCACGAAATTTCCTGTATTTATCTAAATTTTTCAGATCCCTGGCCAAAGAACCGTCATGCGAGAAGAAGACTAACCAGTCCCACTTTCTTAGATATTTATGAAAAAGTATTTGTTTCAGAATTATTGGGTGGAGAAAAAAGAATTATTCAAAAGACAGACAATCTGATTTTATTTGCAAGTAGTTTAAAAAATTTAAATAACTATGGATATATATTTGAGAGTGTTTCTCTTGATTTAGCAAGTACTGATATTCCAAATGTAGAAACAGAATACGAAACAAAATTCAAAAGTCAAGGAGTAAAAATCAATTACTTAAAAGCAAGTAAGAAATAAAACAAAACTGTATTTTCAAAATCAAAAGAGATAGTTCTTAGTATAATCTCAAGAGAAATAAAATAATGCCACTTGACAAAAAAGAAGAAAACTTCTCTTAAACTTACTATTTGAAAATAGTGAGTTTTTTGTTATAATAAAAAATACGATAGGGAGGAAACCTATGAAAAAAGTATTACTGTTTATGCTATTTGCTTTTTGTTTAACAGGATGTGTAAATATCAATAATAGTAGTTATGAAGAAATTATTGCATCAGGTTTAAGCGATAACAAAATCACATTTAAAAATCAATCTTCTAAAGGGTATAGTTACTACTTACCCAAAGGTCTTATTGTTTTAGAAGATTTAAATAGCAACGTCACTTTAAAAAGTGAAAAATACAATATGTATTTATATATAGATTTAATTAGTTATTATAATAAAGTAAAAGATAACTACCAAGTTAGTAAAACGGCATACCATTCAGAAAAAATAGTCCATGGAGATTATTTTGGATATCTTGAAATAAATTTGCGTGAAAAAGATAAATATTTAATTGAAATTATGTATAATTATGCTAAAATAGAAGTGATAGTAAATAATAAGGACATCAAAGAGATGCTTAGTTACGCGATTTCTTTATTAAGTTCTATCTCCTATAACGATAAAA
>CAMYTM010000175.1 GCA_947297555.1 uncultured Mycoplasmatota bacterium
CTTTTTGAACCTTTCATTAAACAAGCCTTCACTTGCTAATTTCTTTTTTAGTTTTTCGTATTCAATATATAAATTTCCTAACCCATCCATTTCCATCGAATCGACATAAATTTGATAGGTTCCTTGGGAAGGATAGCAAGAAATTCGTCCCTCTACAAATACATTCATTCCATCTTCTGGTTTAAATTTTAAAGATAAGGCTTTATTATAAAACATGACTGCACTAATTCTAGAAGTTTCATCTTTTAATGTAAAATACAAGTGGCCTCTAGTGTGATTCTTAAAATTTGATATCTCTCCTTTTAAATAGATTTTACGAAGAAAACTATTTTCATCAAACATCACCTTTACGTATTCATTTAAATCACTAATACTCAAATATTTTTCTTCAGTACCTATCATGAAATCTCACCCTTTCCTACTCACGAATAATTTTGTCTAAGACAGCATTGATGATTTTACGAACGGCATCATCACTATATTTTTTTGCTAATTCTATGGCTTCATTAATAACAACTATTTCTGGAGTATCTGTATACTTTAATTCAAATAAAGCGATTCTTAAAATAGACGCTCCTGTCTTATCTAAACGATCAATTGTCCAGTCTTTTATATGATGATTGGCTATATCGTCTAATTCGTTTTGATGCGTTACTACTCCGTATACAATATCTTTTACGTATTCATTCTCTATTTCTATATTATCATTTATGATTTCGTCTAAAGTAACATTCACTTTATTTGCTTGCATTAAATTATATTGGTATAAAATAATCATACATTTTTCTCTTAGTTCGCTTCTTTTGTAAGCCATAAAAAATCACCACTTAAATTATATCATAAGTGGTTTTAAATGCCTAGTAGACTATTTTAATTTTATTCGAACAGGCCCTTTTTCTTCGTTTTTTTGTTTTAAGGCTTTCATAATAGTATTGTAGTAATTGGATTCCCCTAACGATTCTTTTTTTAAAATTACAATACTATCTGGTTTTGTCGCTTTTTTTGTTGGTTGCAAGTCAAATTGTCTAAATTTTTCTGGAATATGATACTCTACTTGAAAATACTCTTTCCTTTTGCTCGTATTTTCTTTTTTCTTTGCTCTTACAATAGTAGAATAGACTTCTTGAGTCTTGCTTTTAGAAACCGTAGAATAGTCGTAGGTTTCCTCTTGGAGGTTTATTTTTATATATTCTTGTATATTTTTCTCCTCTCTTATTAAATGGGAAAAGTTTTTCATTTCTTCTTTTGTTATATCTATTCGAAAAAGAATATTATTGAGTTCGTCTATTAGGGATATTCGATTCATTTGCTCTATTTTTAAAAAATACTTTTTTCCTAAATTGTATATAGTTAATCTTTCTCCTACTACAATTTTTATATTTTCACTTTCTATTTCCTTTATATTCAAATGCATTAAAATATTGCGTTCTATTAAATAATAAAGAACTGCTTTGCTTTTATTTTCTACTTCTATATTTTGTAAAATATAATTCATTATTTCTGATGTTATATTCATTATTTACCTCTTTTCTTTCTTTAACTCATAAAAAAACTTTTGCAATAAAAAGTTTTTTCTTATTTTGACTTTAGTAAAATCCTTTTTACGGTCGCTTCTTCTAAAGCATTATAGATTTCTGTCAAATTATCGCAAAAGTCATTTTCTGGATTTGTTATTAATACTAAAATACTTTCTCTATTTCTTACTTCTTTCCATCTTTCCATGACACATTTTATGATTTTTAATGGCCTTAGATTTCCTTCTCTCATCATGCAGATTTTTCCTTTTTTTTCTAAGTCTTCAAGACGAAATTTATTGATTGTTGTTTTAGACCAAACCGGTCTTGCACGATAGGCTTTTGAAATCATTTCTACTTTATTTTTTGTATATATTATTTTTTGATATTCAAAGTATGGACTATTGCCTACTTTGATATTTTGATATTCCGTGATATGATTATTTTCTTCTATATAAGTGACATTGTTTTTAATTATATTTTCATTTATTTCAATTATAAATCGTTCTAAAGAATCTAATTTTTCTAATTTTAAATATTTTCTATTTAAACTAGCCCTTAAAATAAATGTCTTATTATCATAAGAAAAACACCATTTGGATGCCACATAGTTATAAGGATGCATTGTGGTGAAATCTGTATACTGTTCTGCTGATTTCGTTAGTTGTATTTCTTGTTCGTCCTCTTTATTTTGTCCTAAAACTTTTTTAATATCGTTTCTTAAGAAATAACTTAAAGCCTTTTCTATTTGTTCCGAGGGTTCTGTATCTTTTGATTCCTCTAAAATAGTCTCTATTAAATCATTTATTTTCATTTTCAATCACTGTCTTTTCTATATTTTTTTAATACTATGGTTTTCTTATTCTAATATGTGTTTTTCCCTCTACTTTTTTTTCTAACATATAAAATATTTCATCTAAATGTTTACATAAATCAAAAGGTTCTTCTAAAAAGGTTAGCCCAATAATTTCACTATTGCTTTTTAAATTGACTAAATATTTTTTAAAATTAGCCAAAACTATTTTCAAACCAGTTTGATTTGTTTCTTTTTTTGGGCTTTCCATGGCGATATCTTCAATATTAACAATCTGAAATAAAGAATCATATCCTCTTCTTGCTTTTATTGATTGGGCTCTTAATGCCTGTGTAATCGTTTCTTCTCCATCTAATGAATACATAACTTTTTGATAAGCAAAATATGGATTTTCTTCTAAACCAACTGTTTGGTAATCATAGACAC
>CAMYTM010000176.1 GCA_947297555.1 uncultured Mycoplasmatota bacterium
AAGCGTTCTTACTTATTTCATTTTACCACATTTTTACTTTGTCAACAGTCTGAAACCCATAAAAATGGGTTGTTTATTTATGGGCTCAGTGGTGTTGGAAAAACTTATTTTGTAAAAATCAAACTGTTAAAAGTTGGATAGACGGAGACGTTTTGTGGGCAGCAACGAAGGCTTTTCCGAGTAACGATTGGTGGAATTTGTCTGGAGAAGAGATTGATGCAATTGAAAGACGTGCAGATGTTATTACAGAGCAAGTCCAAAAATTAGGTTTTTGGATAATAGGGGCTAGTTCTGTTAATATGGTTCCAAATGCTATTGTTATGCCTGATTTTTATACGCACTTGAAATATATCCAATATAGAGAAAATCACAACTACGATGGCGGAATGAAAAGTGATGATTTAGAAAAAATAAAAAGGAATCGAGAATATTTCGTGAGATTCCAGAGTAGTGGTGTGCCCATTTTTAAAAGTGTCTAGGAAGTAGTAGAGTATTTAGAGAATCTAGACGATAATTAGATGGGTATATTTTGTATGAAAAATTCGTTCTTGACTATAATAAAATTATAGTATAAAATGAGAATGTAGTCTTATGGAGCAGTACTCAAGAGGCTGAAGAGGTGCCCCTGCTAAGGGTATAGGTCGGGTAACTGGCGCGAGAGTTCAAATCTCTCCTGCTCCGCCATTAAGAATATAAAAAGATTTTGAATGATTTTTCAAAGTCTTTTTTCTTTTATACAAGTATTCAAAAAAGAGATTAAAACAATTTAATCTCCTAAAGTAGCATTTTTTATATTTTCCATATACTCATTCATAATAGTAAAGTAAGTTTCATTATTTTCTTTTTCTTCTGTGGTTAATGTTTTCATTGTTTTTACTGTTACGACTTTAGCACCATTTTGTTCTAAGGTAGAAATGATTTCTGTTTTTTCGTCCGTATCTTTCATAAATATAGTGGTATATGTTTTATTTTGCAGGCTGTTTTTCAAAGTATTTAAATTTGGATTTTCTTCTAATGAGATTACATTAAATCCATAACTATTTAAGTATTTAAACATATTAGAAGAAGCAACAATCGTATTTTTATTTATATCAGTAGCACTTTTGGCGATACTTCTTAATTCTGCGTCCATTATAGAAAGTGTTTCAGAAAGGATATTGTATTTTTTTTCTATTTCTTCTTTGGCATATTTGCTCTCCATAAAGTTTTGTAAATTATCTTTTATCGTTTTAGAAAGCATTAAATAATAATTTGGAGATAGCCATAATTCTTCTATTCCATTATTAAATTTTAAGCCATAAGCAACGTCGATGATATATAGTTTACGATTACTATTAATTAAATTTTTTGCAATTTCTTGTTCATTAGATAGTCCATTATAAATAAAAATATTATTTTTACTATATTGTTTAATTTGTTTTCCTGTAAGAGTATAATTATCAACTGAGGCACCATCTGGATATACACTAAATATAAGTCCACCATCATAAATTTGTTCTGTTATAAAACTAATAGGGTAGATAGTTGTTAATACCTTTAACCCATCGCTTTTTTTATTGCTACAAGCCGTAGTTCCAAGCAAGAAACATAGTAATATGAATACTATTTTTGTTTTTTTCATAAATCCTCCTTCTCGGGGACTGGGTCATAACCAAATTCACCTTTGGGATGACATTTTTTTAATCTTAAAAGCCCCAATTTTATTCCTTTTTTTACACCAAATATCCGAATTGCTTCTGCCATATATTCACTGCAAGTAGGTGTAAATCTACATAAATTGTGAGAAGCAAACGGAATAATTTGATAACAATGTATCAAAAAAATACATATCTTTTTCATAGTATTTATTTTACTACACATTTTTGTTAAAGTAAAATAGGATTTTTCTAAAATCCATGATATAATAAACAAGTAGACTAAAGAAGGTGAAACTTAATGAAAGAAAAACTAAAAAGTTACGGAATTGTAATTAATAATGATGCTTTATTAAAAACAGCGCTTACACATAGTTCTTATTCTAATGAACATAATGGGGAAAATTATGAACGTTTGGAATTTTTAGGGGATGCTGTATTAGAACTTGTTTCTAGTGAATATCTTTTTTTGAATACTAATTATAAAGAAGGCGATATGAGTAAAATTCGTGCAAGTTATGTGTGCGAAGAGGCCTTAGATGCCTATGCCAAAGATATAGAATTAGATAAATATATTTTAGTAGGTCATGGGCAAGAAAAAGACATTAATGGAACAATTGTTGCAGATGTTTTTGAAAGTATTTTAGCCGTTATATATATAGAATGCGGACTTTTGGTTGTGAAAAAGTTTATATTGGATATTATTGTTCCTTATATAGAAAAGAAAATTCAATTTAAGTATGATTATAAATCATTGTTACAAGAAATGGTGCAAACGGATAAGAAAAGTCTAGAATATGTGTTAGTAGATGAAACTGGGCCCGCCCATAAAAAAACGTTTACCGTAGAAATACGAATTGATGGTATGATTTATGGTAAAGGGGTTGGATGTAGTAAAAAGGAAGCCGAACAAAGAGCCGCCAAGGATGCTTATCAAAAAAGGGGACAATAAGGAGGAAAACATGTATCTTAAGAATATAAAAGCAAATGGTTTTAAATCGTTTGCGGATAAAACAAGTATTGTTTTGGATAATAATATAACCTGTGTGGTAGGTCCAAATGGAAGTGGGAAATCGAATATAGTAGATGCTATTCGTTGGGTCTTGGG
>CAMYTM010000177.1 GCA_947297555.1 uncultured Mycoplasmatota bacterium
TTCTATTAGAGGAGAAATATGAGAATACTATAAATAGACTCCACATCGAAAGTAATTCTTCTGACATTGAATTGAGAGAATCAGAAGATAACCAAATTCATGTTTTAGTTTATGGAAGTCATAAAGAAATAGCAGAAAGCAAAGTAGAAAATCAAACTTTAACCATATCCAAAAAAGGAAAATATTTATGCTTTGGTTTCTGTATGTTCAAAGAAGAAATTATTGTGTATGTTCCAAAAGAAATAAAGTCTAATTTGGATATAAAGACTATTTCAGGAGATATAAAAATTGCCCCTAATATAATTGGAAATGTTGATTTAAAAACCACTAGTGGAGATATAAAAACAAATGAAGTTTTAGACGCAAAAATAAAAACGACGAGTGGAAATATTAGTTTAGGAAAAATAAACAAAGGAGAAATTACAACAACGAGTGGTGACATTAAAATTAATAAAGTAGAAAAAGGTATAAATGCAGTCTCTGTATCTGGGGAAATTCTTCTTTCGTCATTAAAAATAGAAGAAAATGCAACTCTTAAAACTACAAGTGGCGATATAAAAGTAAATGAAATAACCGATGTATATATAGAAACAAGTACCCTAAGTGGAGATGTTCAAATAAGCAATAATAATCGCTATGCTAATTATACATTGACTATTAAAACCACAAGTGGTGATATAGAGGTTAGATAAAATGTGTTTTTAAGAAGTGCACATTTTTTCTTTTTTAAAATCAAAAAAATATGGTAAAATAAACGTATACAATGTGCTAGATGAAATTCTTTTCGAAAAAATGAATATTATTCAAAGAATGATAAAGAAAAAAGAAATTGTGAATAGACCGGAAGTTTATCAAATCTTATTTAAATATCTTTTTCGTTTTTGACAAAATTAATAATTAGAAAAAGGTGAGTTATGAGCAAAAAAACAAAATCGATTCTATTTGTTACAATAGGAATTCTATTATGTATCATTATTTCAATTGGAGTAATTACACTAGTACATTATATCCGTGTAAAAACAGCAAAAATTGAAGTAAATTTAGTAGAGGATTTAACTGTTAACTTTGCAGATACAAAAAAAGTTTCTGATTTTATTACAAGTATAAATGGAAATATTTTAAATGATTATGAAATTGATACGACAACACTTGGAATGAAAACAATTTCTTTTGATTTTAAAAATGATGATAATATTAAAGTATCATATTCTTATAATATTAATGTAGTAGATAAAACAGCCCCTGTGATTTGGCTAAGTGGAAGTTATACGATAACAAAAGGACAAGATATAGATATTGCTAAAAAAATACTGTGTGGAGATAATGTAGATAGTAATCCAAACTGTTACATTGAAGGAGAATATGATTATAATAAAGTTGGAGTATATCCTTTGGTATTTAAAGCAGAAGATGCTAGTGGCAATATGACAGAACAAAAATTTAATTTGAATGTTATAGAACCTAAAAAAAATAATAATACAAATAGTACTACTAATACTAACATACCAACGTATACTTATTTTAGTGATATTGTAAAAAATTATAAAACAGATAAAACACGCATTGGAATAGATGTTTCAAGTTGGCAGGGAGAAATTGATTTTGATGCTATCAAAAATGCTGGAGTCGAATTTATTATTATTCGTGTAGGCGGAACAAGAGGACGAAATGGAGAATATTTTGTAGATAATACATTTGAAAGAAATATTACGGAAGCCAATAAAAGAAATATTGATGTAGGAATTTATTTTTATTCCTATGCGAATTCTAACGAAAAGGCTCGTGAAGAAGCAAATTGGGTAGTTGAACAAATAAAAGACTATCAGGTAAATTTACCAATTGCTTATGACTGGGAAAATTGGAGTACTTTTAATGAATACAATTTAAGTTTTTTTGGACTCACCAATATGGCTGAAACTTTTTTAGATACCTTAAAAGAAGCGGGCTACGAAGGACTTTTATATAGCAGTAAAAACTTCTTAGAAAAATTATGGTTTCCAACAAAATATGATACATGGCTTGCTCATTATACAAATAATACAAGTTACAAAGGAGAATACAAATATTGGCAAATGTGTAGCGATGGAAAAATTAATGGAATCAAAGGTGTAGTGGATATTGACATTATGTATTTAGATTAAGATAGAAAATAAAATTACCAAAAAATGGTGAAAAATTTCTATCTTTTTTTGACTTTAAAATTTAGAAATTAGTTCATACTAAGAACAGGTGAGATTTATGAAAAAAATAATGATAACAATCTTTTTAATTTGCTTTGCTATAAATACTTACCAAGCATTTAATATTAATAATTGTATAGAAGATATAAAAGTAAAAGATTTAAATTCAAAAGATTTACTTCATTATATTAAAGAGAATAATTTAAGTGATAAATTAATGCAAGTATGTAGCAGTGATATTTGTAGTAATATCAATCTTGCTAATTTAGAACGTGATATAAAAGATTTTATTAGTCGTAATTTAAATTATCTGAAAAATAAAGATAAAGAACATTCTTTAGAAGCAGAATTAAAAGGATTTCGAATTGAAAAATTGTTGATAAATTCTTGTGATTAAGGAAGAAAGATGCTTCCTTTTTTCATGATTGAAAATAAAGAGAAAATAACTTATAATGAAATAAAGATAGATGGAGGAAAAAAATGAAAAAAGAAGAAAAGAAAAGCCTCCCAACTTCAGGAATCAACCTGGGGGG
>CAMYTM010000178.1 GCA_947297555.1 uncultured Mycoplasmatota bacterium
CAATACAACTTGTCCACATTGTGGTGCAACTGCAAAAAGAGAAACTGATACAATGCCACAATGGGCGGGTTCTAGTTGGTATTTTTTAAGATACATGGATCCACATAATACTTTAGAATTTGCAAGTCAGAATGCTATGAATTATTGGGGAAAAGTGGATTGGTATAATGGTGGTATGGAACATACAGCAAGACATTTGCTTTATGCAAGATTTTGGGTACAATTCTTATACAATATTGGGCTTGTTCCTAAAAGCGAAATGATTTGGACTCGTGTTAGTCATGGTATGGTTTTGGGTTCAAATAACGAAAAAATGAGCAAAAGCAAAGGAAACGTTATCAATCCAGATGATATAGTAAAAGAATATGGCGCCGATACTTTACGTGTCTATGAAATGTTTATGGGAGATTATGAAACCGATGCTCCTTGGAGTACTGATTCCTTACGTGGATGTAAACGTTTTATAGATAAAGTTATTCGCTTAAAAGAGAAGGTTAATGAAGAAAAAAGTGGTTATCAACCTTCTTTAGAAACATTAATTCATAAAAGTATAAAGAAAGTGACCAATGACTTAAGAACAATGGGTTATAATACAGCAGTATCTACTTTAATGATTCTAGCGAATGCTTATGATGATGCAGAATCTATCACAAAAGAAGAATACAAAACTTTATTAACACTATTAAACCCAATAGCACCACACATCACAGAAGAACTAAACGAATCCTTAGGATTTGCCCCAATTTGTGAGTCAATATGGCCAGAATATGACGAAGCAAAAACAATTGATAACGAAAAAAATATTGCCGTTCAAGTAAACGGAAAGGTGCGAGCAACGATTTTAGTTTCTATGAATGAAGGAGAAGACTCTATAAAAGAAAAAGCACTAGGAGAAGAAAATGTAAAGAAATATATAGAGGGTAAAGAAATTGTTAAAATGATTGTAATTCCTAATAAAATTGTAAATATTGTAGTAAAAGAAAAGAATTAAGGTTGATGTAAAACTAACTTTAATTCTTTTTTATTGTCTAAAATAGTAGGATTAATAAATTTTTCAAAATGATAGGCATCTTCTCCTAATGATTTTAAATGATGCGATTTTTTACAATGCGCAAAAAATTCCATTACCTCTTTAGGCAAATGGCAAGAAGTAATTTGGTCCCAAAAATGTTGATAACCATAACGGAAAATAAAGTTTTGAAATTCTACTTCTAAAACAAAAGATAAACATTCTAAATACATTTTTAAAATATCAGTATAAATAGAACAAGTCAGTTGTTCTAGTGGTTTTACATAATAGGCACTTAAGACTACTTTAGGAATTCCTTTTTTTCTGGCTCCATCTAAATCTATTATATAGGCTTTGTCATTGCTTATCATTAAGTTGGAAGACCATATATCTCCAATTACTAAATATTGGTGTAGATATTGTAAAGCAGAAAAAAATTGCTTAATGTATTCCATTTTCTTTTCATAAGGTAGATTATCTTGGGATAAAAAGAGTATAGAGTGAGCATTAGGAAGAAGCGGCATTCGATAAGCACTTTTATACTGTGGAATATTCCTTTCTTTTTGTGTGTAAATAATTTTTCCACGTTCAAAAGGTTTTACTATATTATTATGATTCGGGATATTAATTAAGTAATCAACCATAGAATTAATATTATTCTCTGTAACTTTAATAAGCGTTTTGCTATTTTCGATAAATAATTTTCCGTTGTGATGTGCTCCTTTATAAAAATTATTCATTTTAATTAAATTACTATATTCTACTATAAATGCCATAATAATTCACTCTTTCCTAAAAATATATAATAAATATTTTTTAAGTTTTAGTCAAATGTATCTATAAATCGTCCTTTTTCGTAACATTCTCTTGTTAGAATAAAAGAAAAAGGTGGTGTAAAATGAAAGTTAAAGTATTTGATGAATCCCACGAAAAAGATTTGGAAAGAGCGATAAATGCTTTTCTAAGTAGTACTGGTAGTGATATAATAGACATTAAATACAACGTGGCTATTGCAGTATGTGGAGAAGAACAAATCTATTGTTTCTCTGCTTTAATTGTTTATAGTCCAAAAGAATGAGTGGTCTTATGAAAAAAAGTTCATTTATTGAAGGAACAATCATTGCAACACTTGCGATTGTCATTACTAAAATTTTAGGAATGCTTTACGTCATTCCTTTTTATGCTATGGTAGGAGCGGCAGGGAGTGCTTTATATGCATATGGGTATAACATTTATGCTATTTTTTTAGATATTTCAACAGCAGGTCTTCCTTTGGCTTTAAGTAAAATTATAAAAGAATACAATACATTAGGAAAGCAAGACGCAAAAAAAAGAGCGTTTTCACTTGGTCTTAAAATGATAAGTATCATTTCCATTGTGATTTTCCTCATTTTGATTGTTTTTGCAAGACCTCTTTCTTCTATGATTTTAGGGGAATTAAGTGGAGGAACTACAGTAGAAGAAGTAACTTTTGTTATACGTATGACCGCATTTGCTATTTTGATTGTTCCATATTTAAGCATTACAAGAGGATATTTACAAGGCCATAATATTATTGGCATTTCTTCTGTTAGCCAAGTTCTAGAACAAGTATTTCGTATTTTAACTCTTTTAGGCGGATGTTATCTAGCCTTATATATTTTTAAAATTCCAATGAAATATGCGATTGGCATTGCCGTATTTGGAGCGAGTGTTGGAG
>CAMYTM010000179.1 GCA_947297555.1 uncultured Mycoplasmatota bacterium
GGTGCAGACTTAGAAAACTTGCTGAATGAAGCCGCTTTATTAGCCGTACGAAAAAATGAAGAAGCCATTACAATTGATGATATAGATGAAGCAACAGATCGTGTTTTAATGGGACCGGCTAAAACTTCACGTAAAATTACTGATAAAGAAAAAAGGCTTGTTAGTATCCATGAATCAGGTCATGCTGTAATTGGAATAAAACTAGAAGATGCAAACGAAGTCCATAAAATTACGATTATTCCTCGTGGTATGGCTGGTGGATATACAATGATGCTTCCAAAAGAAGAAAAAATATCTGTTATGACAGAAAAAGAATTAATGGCTATGATTACAGGACTGCTAGGTGGACGTGCTGCAGAAGAATTATTCTTAGGAGAAATCACAACAGGTGCAAGCGACGACTTTAAAAAAGCAACCAATATTGCCCGTAGCATGGTATCAGAATATGGTATGAGTGAACTTGGTCCGATGCAATATGAACAAAAAAGTGAAGGTGTTTTTCTTGGAAGAGATTACAATAAATCAAGAAATTATTCAGACCAAGTAGCCTTAGAAATCGATAGAGAAGTTCGTAAAATTATTGAAAGTTGTTATAAAGATGCTAAAAAAATTCTTAATGAAAATAAAGATTTAGTCATGACATTAAGTGATGCGTTAGTGGAAAGAGAAACTTTAACAAAAGAAGAAATTGAATCATTAGTAACAACGGGAAAAATTAGAGAAAATCTAGAACCATTAAAAGAAGGAGAGCCTTCTTTACTAAAACTAAGAGAGATAGCAAAGGCTAAAAAAATCAAAGGATATACAAAAATGACCAAAGAAGAATTAGAACATGCTATAAATGAATTAGACGAATAAAGTAGTCTAATTTTTTTAATTTAAAAATTATTTTCATTAATATTAATAAAAATAAAAAAGTACCAATTTCTTTAAAATTCATGAAGATAAAACAAAATAGCCTTTTCTTTTAACAAAAATTCTAGTAAAAAAACTTTGCCTTTTAATCAATTTGGCAAATTAGCAATTTGCTATTCTTTTTTGCTTGTTTTATATTGTAAATCGTGAAATGCATTGGAATTAAAAAAGCGTTATCCAAGAAAAGAAAGTTGCTTGCTTATTAAACAATCACATAAACTTTAGCGTTTCGCTTACATAAAAAAAGCAAAATAATTTTAGGAAAGGTTGAATTAGAAAGAAAAATGAAAAAAATAATAAAAAAAGACATGTTTTTAAAAATATTTGCAAAAGAAAAATATAGATTATTATTAGATAATTTGATTTTAAATTTCTTTGGCTTAGAGGCAACTAATAAAATAGAAGAAAGTGAAATACAAAAAAAAGATATAATACTCACGTTTATTCTTATGATAAATACGGAAATCATTTTAAAGATCAATATAAAGGATACCAAAAATCTATTTCAAGTATCTAAAATATTTTATCTTAATTTGAGTTATAGACAAGTATCAAGAACACATGAACTACTATTACCTTGCTACTGGGAAGTTTACATTCCTTATTGTTATCAACATCAAAAAGATTATCCTAAACTTTTTTTAATTGCTTCTCTACTTTACTGCGAAAATAAAAAAGAAGTAGAGAAAATATTAAAAAAACTAAACATAGAGAATCAAAAAGATATTGAAGAAATTTTAGAAATTGTAGAAAAAAATATCGAGTTTTTATAAAGACAAATATCTATTATTGTGTTAAAATATTTCTAGTAACTAAAAATTGAGAAGGATGGTAGTATGGCAAAAGTTATTTCGATTGTAAATCAAAAAGGAGGCGTTGGAAAAACGACCACGAGTATCAATTTGGCCGCTGCGTTAGGAAACGAAGGCAAAAAGACTTTATTAATTGATTTAGACTCTCAAGGAAATGCTTCAAGTGGGTTAGGATTAAACACCAATGATTTTGAAAATGATATTTATGATGTTATAACAGATGCGTGTACTATCAAAGAAGCCATTATAAAAACAAAGTTTAAAAATTTATCTATCATTCCTTCTACAATCAATCTGGCTGGTGTAGAAGTAGAGTTTGTAAAAAAAATGTTAGAAGATAAAGAATTTAAACAAAATGAACAACTAGAACAAAAAATGGAAGAAATAAAAGATCGCTATGATTATATCTTAATTGATTGTCAACCTTCTCTTGGGTTAACAACTATGAATGCTTTAGTTGCTAGTGATTCTGTGATTATTCCAGTCCAATGCGAATATTATGCATTAGAAGGAATTAATCAACTTCTAAATTCTATTATTTTAGTACAATCTAAAATGAATCCAGACTTAAGAATTGAAGGTGTACTACTCACTATGTTAGATGGTAGAACGAATATAGGATTAGAAGTTATGGAAGAAGTGAGAAAATATTTTAAAAATAAAGTTTTCAATACCATAATACCGAGGCTTGTACGTTTAGTAGAAGCGCCTAGCCATGGGAAACCTGTAAATGCATATGATCCTACAAGTCGTGCAACACTTGCATATGCTAATTTAGCAAAGGAAGTGATAAGTAGAAATGGAAACTAAAAGAAAAGCACTAGGAAAGGGTTTAGAACAATTATTTTCTAATGAAGTAATAGACTTTGATAACTTTGAACAAGAGATAGTAGACTCTGCAAAATCAAATGATATTATTGAAATCTCATTAGAGGAAATTAGAAGCAACCCTTATCAACCCCGAAAATCATTTAATG
>CAMYTM010000180.1 GCA_947297555.1 uncultured Mycoplasmatota bacterium
CCTGGTCGGAGTAGTGCTGGGTCTAAAACATCTGGTCTATTAGTGGCTGCAATAATGATAATCCCCTCATTAGCACCAAAACCATCCATTTCTGTTAACAACTGATTTAATGTTTGTTCGCGTTCATCATGTCCTCCACCAAGTCCTGCTCCACGTTGTCGCCCTACAGCATCAATTTCATCAATAAAAATTAGACAAGGTGCATTTTTCTTTGCTTCTTTAAACATATCACGAACACGACTTGCTCCTACACCTACAAATAATTCTACAAAGTCAGAACCACTTATATAATAGAATGGCACATTGGCTTCTCCTGCTACGGCTTTGGCAAGTAATGTTTTTCCTGTTCCTGGAGGCCCAACTAGTAAAACTCCTTTTGGAATACGTGCTCCTAATTTTTGGAACTTTTTAGGATTTCTTAAGAAGTCTATAAGTTCAGATACTTCTTCTTTTTCTTCTTTAAGTCCTGCTACATCATTAAATTTTGTAGTTCCACCATCTTCCGAAAGCCTAGCGCGACTTCTTCCAAAATCCATAGAGTTTTTATTGCTTCCTGCCATTTTTGTAAATAGAATATAGGCACCTACTACAACTATTATAATAGGTAAGAAATTCATAACTACATATAATAAGGAAATAGATCCTGGATCTTTGTTTGTTTCATAGACTTTTAAGTCATGTTCTTTTGCATAATTCGTGATTTCTGTTAAATCTTCTGCAACTACTTTGGCAGAAAATGTTTCTTTTTCTTTATAGTTTGCTAACTTTCCTTCAATATAGTACACAGAATCATTACTTTTTGGAGTAATCGTAATTTCTGTTACATTGCTTTTTTCTAATTCACTTAATAGTTCTCCAGTCGTAATACTATGGTTAATAGAACCCCCAAAGTTTAATACGGTTAATACAAAAAATACTACCACTATTAAAACTAAATAAGGAAATAAATTTTTTACTGTATTATTTCTTTTCATTGTTTTTCTCCTCACTAATTACATATTTATATATTATATCATAAAATTCATTTTTGTTTTTATCAAATTTTGATTTTTTTAATCCTGGTAACCACAATATAGTATCGTTATTATCTACTATAATTGGATAAGTATCTCTTCTCATTTTTGGAACTTTTTCATTTATAAAAATATCTTTTATTTTTTTAGTTCCATTTAGGTTCTTAATTGCCATTTCGTCTTTTTCTTTTCGGGTTCGCACCTTTAAAGGCAGAGCAATTTCGTTACTGTCTAATCTTAAAATAAAGTTACTTTTTTCAATATTGGTATCTTCTAATTTCTTTATGATTTCTGTATCGCTTATTTTTACAAAGTCTTCTAGTATATATTCTTTACTAGGTTTATTTTCTTTATTACAAAAATATAGCACATTGTACTCTTTTACTATCTTTTTTTTAAGAGGAAGAAACAAAACCATATTCGGCTTTTTTATTTCACACATATGTAGAATAGAATCTATATGTTTTTCGTTAATCTGTAAGATATCGTCTTGATATTCCTCTTTTAATATATACTCAATTACACGCCTTTTCATGAGCAAATCGCATTTATTCAATTCGCGCAAATTTACTTTATCAAAATCGCATACTTTAGTCAATGCAATTTCTGTATTTTTTTCTAAATATTCTTCTATCTCTTCTAATCTCTCGCTAAATTTTAAATATTTTTGATGAATATTTTTATATTCTTTTTTTAAAAAAGGTATAATATATTTTCGATAACGATTTCTTGTATAAGTATCGCTTTCATTTGACTTATCCACACAATATTCTAAACTGTTCTCTCTACAATAGGACAAAACCTCTTCTTTGGACATATGAATTAATGGTCTTATAAGTTTGAATCGTGGATAAGTGGTTATTTTTCTGAATCCAGCATATCCTTTTAAATTACTTCCTCTTGTAATGTGCATAAGAATAGTTTCCATTAAGTCATCTCCATGGTGTGCTGTCATAAGATATTCTGCATGATATTTATTTGCTATTTTATTAAAAAAATTGTATCTTTCTTTTCTTGCTTTGCTTTCAAAATTATTTTTTGTGTCTATATTTAATTTAATCATTTCAAATAAACAGTTATTTTGTTCACAAATTTTTTTTACAAACTTTTCTTCTTTTTCACTTTCTTGTCTTACATTATGATTCACATGAGCACAGATTATTTTTATTTTTTTCTTTTTTTTGATAGTTACTAGCATATGAAAAAGACAAATTGAATCTGGACCTCCAGAAAGTCCTAAGACAATGGTTGTGTTTTCTTCTATTATTTGATTTAAAAATGTTAATGTTTTATTCATTATAACCACCTAAATATATTTTCTTTTTTTATTTTAATATATGTTCTATAAGAACTCTAAATTTTTCGAATTGCTACATTTTCATTTATAATTTGGTAAGCATCTGTTACCGTTATAAATGCATTTTCATCGATGAATTTAATGGCCTCTTTTATTCGATAATAATCTTTAGTATTGATAATAGACATAATCATTTTTTGGGGTTCATTAGAGTATCCACCAATAATATCAAAGTCTGTACTGTCTACTTTCAGTTCTTTATGTAAATAATATTTTATTTCTTTTATTTTAAAAGACGTAATGTATAAGGTTTTACTTTTTCCTTCTCCAATAATCGTTTTATGGCTAAAGATACTAATTAAGATTAAACTTATAAAAGAGTACACCATGAG
>CAMYTM010000181.1 GCA_947297555.1 uncultured Mycoplasmatota bacterium
CCTAATAAATGTACAGAAAAAACAACTTTTGATATTCCTTCATTTTGCGATGATCCAAGTGATAAACAAATTAAAATAACAGCGCCAAAAGATGTACAATACTGTATTTTAAATGGAAAAGATGAAGCGGGAAATACTTATAAAATGGCTGGCCAAGGAGTAGATGATAATCCTTATTGTGCTGTTTATTGTAAAGAAGACTATAAAATGACAATGCCAGGAGCCCAATATACATATAGTGGAAGATATTTTGAACTTCACAATACAAAAGTAGAAGCAAAAAGAACATGTTATGCAACAAATCCAGAAGGGGATTCTGATAATCCACAAATTGGTATAGATAAATTTATAACTGACATTGTTACAAAACAAAAAGAACTGTTAGAAGCAAAAAGTAAATATGAAGAAGCAAAAGCATTTGCAAATGCTGGTACTCAAGCAAGGACAGTTACTTGTGCAGGAGGATATCAAAGAACAGAAAAGTTTAGAATCGCAGACTATACAGAGTATGTAGCAACAGATTGTCATGACGGACCGGATGGTACTGGTATTTGTGATTATAGAACACAAGCGGCACAATCCACTAAATCTTGGGAAGGTTGTGGTGATGCTCCAGAACCAAAATGGGAAGAACTAATGAATCAAGCCGAAGCAACAATGTCTCGAGTTCAAAATGAATTAACTAAAATTATTGAAGATATGGAAAAATGTTACAAATGGGTGAATACGTTATGTTTAGATACAGAAGTAGCCTTTGATTACAAAGAACAATACAATACCGATATCAATTACACATTAGTTTCTGGTGGAGGAGAGTTTACGAGTGAAGATGCAAAATATCATAATAATAAGAAACTTCCTAATAAAGAATATGATGTAAATGTAAGTGGGGACCTAGAAAATAGAAATTACGTATATTGTGATAAAAATGAATGTAATAAAACAAACGATAAAAGTAAAGCAGAAAAAATTTCAACAAGAGTAAATAAATATTATTATCGTAAAATTGAAGTAGAAGGATCTGCAGAATATGCAAATGTTCAATCTTTCCAAACCAATTATCCACATGGAACGATTGATACCGTATCCGATCCAAGTTCTATTAGATATAATTATTCCTACTTAGGTGCTGTATTCCCAGTTGCTTTAAATACAAAGACAGGTGTATATAAATGGACATTAAATTTCTCTAATTTAGGACAATACAATGATTTTGTTGGATGTCGTAATGGTAGATTAGATACAGTTGCTAATGCTTTAGGCAAGACTGTAGGAGCAGGTATAGAATATGTTTGTGTATATGTAGTAGATTGTGATGATTGTGATTATGAGTGTGTAGGAGAAGGATGCTATATTCCAGATCAAAAATGTCCAGAATGCGATGTATTCTGTACAAACTGTATTTTTGATGGAGATGGAGATGCTTTCTTCTATCAAGTAATCGGAGATGATACAAATCCAAATGACCGCCAAAAAGGTGCTAACTGGACAAATGAAAAAGGGCAAACGACTTTAAATGAAATTGAATCAAACGGTCAAAACGTTTATATTAATGCTCAATATACGTATCGTATGGGACCTGATGATCAAAAAAGAATTCGTGATTACAATAAACAAACAGGTACTTATGTTGCAGAGGATTTGAATTATCATGATGTTGGTAGTATAACCAACGCTTATGGAACGAGTGCTTTCTTAGATAATGGAGAAAAAAATGGTTTCTTTAAACAAATCAAACGTAATGGTAGTTGGACACAATGGGCAAGCATTGGCGCCAATGTAGGACCGGCTTGGAAATAGAAGGGGTGAATTAGCCAGTGAAAGAAACATACTGGGGTTATTGGTTAATTTTATTAGGTGTTTTTGTAGTCGTTATTATGATGCTCATTTCAAATATAACTACTCAAAATACAGAAGATTACTATTTAGTAAAAGAAGTAACAGAAGCAGCCATGATTGATGCTGTAAATTATGGATATTTTCGTGAATATGGGGAATTAAAAATTGACCGTGAAAAATTTATCGAATCTTTTTTAAGAAGATTCGCTGAGAATGTTAGTTTAAATACATATGAGATATCATTTTATGATTTGTATGAAGCGCCACCTAAAGTAAGCGTACGGGTTGCAAGTAAAACAAGAAGTTTTATAGTAGCAGGAGATTCAACATCATTTGATATTGTAAATAAAATAGATGCTATTCTTGAACTTACAGGCCAAGAATAGAGTAAATAGAAATTAGGAGGAATGAAAAATGGGAAATGTTTTAACAACAATGAAGAGATTTTTGGCAAATAAAAATACTGTAACAATTTTAGGAGTATTGCTTGCGATATTGGTATTATATATTGGATATAATTACCGTGTAAAACAAGCAACAACACCAGTAACTGTTCCTTATGCCAAAGAGGAATTATCGAGTCGTACATTAATTACAAGCGACATGATTGGATATATGGAGGTTTCAAGTAGCGTTGTAAAAAGTAGTGCAAATTTAATTACAAATGCACAAGAATTAATTAACAACTATGTATCATTTGGAACAACTATTCCAGCCAATAGTATGTTTTATAAATCACAAATATTGACATCTGATGAAATGCCTGATAGTGCTTTTGCAGATATTCCAGATGGATATACAGTATTTAGTTTGAATGTAGATTTACATTCAACTTATGGTAACTCAATAT
>CAMYTM010000182.1 GCA_947297555.1 uncultured Mycoplasmatota bacterium
GTTCCAGGTCGTGTAGCAACTATTGAATACGATCCAAATCGTAGCGCAAATATTGCACTTATTCATTACAAAGATGGAGAAAAAAGATACATTATTGCTCCAAAAGATTTAACGGTTGGAACTATAATAGAAAGTGGCGTTAATGCCGATATTAAGGTAGGGAATGCTCTTCCACTTGAAAACATTCCTGTAGGTACAGTAATTCACTGTATTGAATTGAAACCTGGCAAAGGAGCTGAAATTTGTCGTAGTGCTGGAGCGTCTGCTCAAATTCTTGGCCGTGAAGGCAAATATGTTTTAGTAAGACTTCAATCTGGTGAAACAAGGAAAATTTTAGGAACTTGTATGGCAACAGTAGGTGTTGTAGGAAATGAAGACTATGAACTTGTAAATGTTGGAAAAGCAGGAAGAACAAGACATATGGGAATTAAACCTACTAACCGTGGTTCTGTAATGAACCCTAATGATCACCCACATGGTGGAGGTGAAGGTCGTGCTCCTATTGGACGTAAAACACCAGTTACACCTTGGGGGAAACCTGCACTTGGATATAAAACAAGAAAAAATAAAAAGGCTTCTAACAAACTTATTGTTAGTAGAAAGAAAAAGTAGGAGGATAACATGGCAAGAAGTTTAAAAAAAGGTCCTTATGTATTTGATAGACTACTTAAGAAAGTTCAAGAATTAAATAAGGCAAATAAAAAAGAAGTAATGAAAACATATTCTCGTCGTTCAACAATTTTTCCTGACTTTGTAGGACACACATTTGCTGTTCACAATGGTAAAGAATTTATTCCAGTTTATGTTACAGAAGAAATGGTAGGACATAAATTAGGAGAGTTCGCTGCTACTCGTAAATTTGGCGGACATGCAGGACAAAAGTAGGAGGTTAAGAAATGGAAAGTTATGCAATACATAAAAGTGCAATGATTGCACCAAGAAAAGCAAGAATGACTCTTGACCTTATTAGAGGAAAAGATGTTGCTACTGCAGAAGGTATTTTAGAAACTACAAATACAAAAGCCGCTCGCCTTATTATAAAAGTATTGAAAAGTGCTATTGCAAATGCTGTTAATAATGAAGGAGCAAAAGAAGCAGATTTATTTGTAAGTGAATGTTACATTAATCCAGGACCTGTATACAAAAGAATTAAGTTTGCAAGTCGTGGAAATGTGGACAGAAGAGATAAAAGAACAAGTCACATTACAGTTAAAGTTAGTGATGGTAAGGAGGTGCGATAGATGGGACAAAAGGTAAATCCAATTGGATATAGACTAGGTGTTAATAAAGACTGGGATTCTAAATGGTATGCAAAAAAAAGTGAATTTGGAGATACTTTGAACAAAGACATTAAAATTCGTGAATATATTGCTAAAAATTTAAAGGAAGCAGCTGTTGCTTCAGTCGTTATTGAAAGAAAAAAGGATAAATGTGAAGTGACTATCAATACCGCAAAACCAGGTGTTATTATCGGACGTGGTGGAGAAGATATTGAAAAGTTAAGAAAATCATTATCTAAATATGTAGGAGAAGAAGTTTACATCTCAATAGTAGAAGTGAAAAATCCTGATTTAATTGCAAAATTAGTTGCAGACAATATTGCCCAACAAATCGCCAACCGTGCTCCATTCAGAAGTGCACAAAAAAGAGCACTAAGAAATACAATGAAAGCCGGAGCAAAAGGAATCAAAACTTCAGTTTCAGGAAGACTTGCTGGTGCAGAAATGGCAAGAACTGAAGGGTATACAGAAGGAACTGTTCCATTACATACACTTCGTGCTGATATTGATTATGCACATAGTGAAGCTGATACCACTTACGGAAAAATTGGTGTAAAAGTTTGGATCTACAAAGGTGAAATTCTTCCTAGCAAATCTGTAAAAAAGGAGAGTGTTCAAAATGTTGATGCCAAAAAGAACTAAATATAGAAAGCCTCATAGATTAACATATGACGGACACGCAAAAGGAAATACAGAACTTCATTTTGGTGATTATGGTTTAATGGCAAAAGAAGGAAACTGGGTAAGCGCTCGTCAAATTGAAGCCGCTCGTATTGCTATGACTCGTTATATGAAACGTGGGGGAAAAGTATATATTAATATTTTCCCACATTTAGCCATTACTAAAAAACCTTTAGAAACTCGTCAAGGTAAAGGTAAAGGTAACGTAGATGAATGGGTAGCAGTAGTAAAAGAAGGTAAGATAATGTTTGAAATCAGTGGAGTTTCGGAAGAAATAGCACGTGAAGCGTTAAGACTTGCTTCTCATAAATTACCTGTTAAAACAAAATTTGTAATGAAAGAGGGTGTTTCAAGTGAAAGTTAGTGAAATAAGAAAATTAAAAGATGAAGAAATTTTAGAAAAAGTAAAAGAATCTAAAAAAGAATTATTAAACTTACGTATTAAAAATGCAACAGGTTCACTTGATAAACCATCTAAATTAAAAGAAATGAAAAAAGATGTAGCAAGAATGCTAACTATTTTAAAGGAAAGAGAAAATAGCACAGGAGGTAAAGAATAATGGAAAAAAGACAAGAATTCGTTGGAAAAGTAGTATCTAGCAAAAACAACAAAACAATTACTGTGCTAGTGGAAACTTATAAAAGTCATCCATGATATGGAAAATGAGTTAAATCGTCTAAAAAATATACAGCCCATGATGAAAATAATACTGCAAAAG
>CAMYTM010000183.1 GCA_947297555.1 uncultured Mycoplasmatota bacterium
GAGATACTCCTGGTGATGGAAGTTTTGGAAAAGGTGGACTGCCTCCTTTAAACGTGGGAGGAGCCGGTGGTGGTGCTGGATTTTATGGTGGTGGCGGAGCCTCTGTTTGGACGGGAGGAGGAGGTGGATCTTCTTATATTGGAAATAATCTATTAACTGAAAAAATAATGTATTGTTATTTGTGCATTGAATCAGAAAAAGAACAAGAAAAAACAATAGCAACCAGTTTTTATAGTGATAGTCCTATTCGCAACTATGCTAAATTAGAAGACGGTTATGCCAAAATCACTTATTTAGGATAATTTGAATAAAAAAACTCTTTTTATAGCAAAACAACTATGAAAGGAGTTTTTATATGAGCAAATATAAAGTAGATATTACGGGGTTAAATACCAGTGATATTAAAGTTTTAAAACAAAAAGAAATGAATGAGTTATTTAAAAAATATCAAAGTGGTGATGAAAATGCTAAAGAAGAATTGATAAATGGAAATCTAAAACTAGTACTAAGTATTTTAAAAAGGTTCAATAAAGAAAAATACAATATGGATGATTTATTTCAAGTAGGAGTAATTGGTCTGATTAAAGCCATAGATAATTTTGATTTATCATACGATTTAAAACTTTCTACTTATGCCTGTCCTTTAATTATTGGAGAAATAAAAAGATACATTAGAGACAATACGCCTATAAGAGTAAGTCGAAGTATTAAAGATCAAGCCTATGCGATTATTAAGTTTAAAGAAGAATATTTAAAAACACATGGAACTGAACCTACTAATAAAGAAATTGCAAACGAATTAGAAATAGAAGAGTACCAGATTAATTTTGCTTTGGATGCGCTAAAAGAACCTATGAGTATTTTTGAACCTATTTATAATGATGGAGGAGACACCATCTATTTACTCGATCAAATTGCTGATAAAAAAGAGTCTAGTCAGGATAAAGACATGCTTATCTCACTAAGACGTGCTATTAACAAAATTAAAGAAAGAGAAAGAAATGTTTTAGTTTCTCGCTTCATTATTGGAAAAACACAAATGGAAATAGCAGAATCACTAGGCATTTCACAAGCGCAAGTTTCTCGTATTGAAAAAAATGCTATCAATAATGTGAAACGTTTAATAAAGTAATTGTTTTTTTGTCCCGTTTGATAATACATTCCTCTTCCATTTTTTTTAATTCACGCATTAAAGATGCGCGATCTACGCATAGGTATTCAGCAAGTTCTGCATAAGAAAAATGAAGAGAAAGTATAAAACTATCACTCGCATTCGTAGCAAATGAAAGAAAGGCTAAAATCCGTTCTCTAATTTTGGTATAACTAAGAATTTCAATTTTCTCATTTAAACTGATACTATTTTCTGTAAAAAAATCGAGAATCATTTGTACCATATGAGCGTGATATTTGCAACCAATAGGACAATCCTTAAATATAGGGATATAATCAATAAAAAAGATTTCTGTATCGGTTTTGCTTATAACAAAAACACTATCTTTAGAATAACAAGAAAAAGCATCGTTAAAAACACTACCTGGAAGTAACTTTTTAATAACGGATACATTTCCGTCTACGTCAATACGAATAATATCGGCTTTTCCTTCTACTATAACTCCTAGTACTTTTTGATGAAGACCAAAACTCAAAATATATTCGCCTCTTTTAAAGTTCTTTTTTTTGACATTGACACAATTCGACATGACCTCCATTTGTAAATCATTTATTTTTTTTGGACTGAAATTCTGCATACTTAGGGCCTCCTAAATTTCCTTTTGAAAAAATTATAACAAAAGTGTAAAAATGTTGCAATTATCACACAAAAAATGAAAATGGAAATGCTAAAATGGATGTAATGATAAAGGAAGTGGGAGTAAGAAATGAATAAAAAAGACGTCGTAGTGGCAGAAAAGATTAAAATTATTAAAAGAAATGGAAACCAACAAGATTTTGATGAAGAAAAAATTAAGGTAGCCATCAGAAAAAGTGCTGAACGTGTTATGGTAGAGTTAACACCAGATGCAGAAAATGAAGTAGTATCTATTGTTTTAGCCTTTTTAGAAACGCAAACAACAAACCCTGAAGTACAACAAATTCACAATTGTGTAGAAGCAGCCTTAGAGCAAGTAAATCCATTAGTAGCCAAAAGTTATCGTGAATACCGAAATTACAAAAAAGAATTTGTGCATATCTTAGATAAAGTTTACAAAAAGGCACAAGCCATTAATTATATAGGAGATAAAGAAAATTCAAATACAGATAGTGCTCTTGTTGCAACCCAAAGAAGTTTGGTATATGGTTCTTTAAACAAAGAACTTTACAAAAAATTCTTTTTAACAACGGCTGAGGTAGAAGCATGTGAAGATGGATATATTTATGTTCATGATATGAGTGCAAGACGTGATACTATGAATTGTTGCTTATGTGATGTTGGTGCTGTTATGAAGGATGGCTTTGAAATGGGAAATCTTTGGTACAATGAACCAAAAACTCTAGATACAGCATTTGATGTAATGGGAGATGTCATTATCAATACAGCAGCCATGCAATATGGGGGCTTCACCGTTCCAGAAGTCGATACCATTCTTGCTCCTTATGCTGAAAAAACATATCGAAAATATTATCAAGAATACTTGAGTATCAAAGGAGAAGATGCAGATAGCGAAGGAGCAGAAAAT
>CAMYTM010000184.1 GCA_947297555.1 uncultured Mycoplasmatota bacterium
GGAATCTACCATGCACACCTTCGCTTGAAGTATAACTTTTTACTGTTGTTCCTCCAAGTTCGATGGCTTTTTCTAGTGTTTGTCTTGTATATTTAATTATATTTTCTAAATCTTTATCTGTTAGTTTATTCCCTTCAGTTTCTGGGTAAAGTTTACTTAAGAAAAGTACTTCATCAACGTATATATTTCCAATACCGACAATTATAGATTGATCTAGGAGCTGTGTTTTTATGGGCTTTTTATTTAATTTTTCTTTTAAGTATTCTTTGGTTAGTGTTTCATCCCAAGGTTCTTTGCCTAAATCTTTTAGTGGTTTTTCATCATAAACTTTGTCTTTTTCTATGAGATACATTTTTCCGAATTTTCTGGTATCATGATATCTAAGTTCTGTATCATCGCTAAAGGTGAAGGTAACGTGTTCATGTTTATTTCTTTCATCGTTTTTATTTCTAATAAAGTATTTGCCTTCCATTCTTAAATGTGAAAGTAAAAAGTAATCGTCTAATTCAAACATAAGCCATTTACCACGTCTTAGTATATCGTTTATGGTTTGATTTTTTATTTGTTTTTTGAACTTGTCTACTTTTGGATAGGCAATGATATTATCCCAATAAATGTTTGCAAACATTATTTTTTTGTTCAATATTTGTCTTCGTAATGTATTCTTTACAGTTTCTACTTCTGGTAATTCTGGCATAGCTTTTTCCTTTCTATTTCTTACTATTAGGTAAGAAAATCGGTTTGTATATTTTTGTTTTAGTCAAGTATGTGTCAAATAATTTTGACAATTTTTGACGTTTTTTTATTTATTATACACCTTTTAATCCAAAATAAAAAGACTGAAAAATTATTTCAATTTTTCTATCTCTGCTTTTGATAAATTGGTAACTTTTGATATTGTTTCAATATTAATTTTTTCTACAAGCATATTCTTGGCAATTTCTAATTTTTCTTGTTTAGAACCTTGTTCTAGACCTTGTTCAATGCCCTCTTGTATAAGACGTTTTTTCTTTTCGTCTTCTACTAAGGCATCTAATTGTTCTTTTTCCCATTCATGTAAAATAAAGTTTTCATTACTCATTGTAATCACTTCCCTTACGAAATCATCTAATGACTATTTGCTAACTAAAAAGAGATAAAGAAACTATTTTAGTTTTTCTATCTCTGCTTTTGATAAATTGGTAACTTTTGATATTGTTTCAATATTAATTTTTTCTACAAGCATATTCTTGGCAATTTCTAATTTTTCTTGTTTAGAACCTTGTTCTAGTCCTTGTTCTAGTCCTTGTTCAATGCCCTCTTGTATAAGACGTCTTTTCTTTTCGTCTTCTACTAAGGCATCTAATTGTTCTTTTTCCCATTCATGTAAAATAAAGTTTTCATTACTCATTGTAATCACTTCCCTTACGAAATCATCTCTTTCTTTAGGTGGCAGTATATAACTTAATATATCATATAGTTCTATAAAAGTTTCTGCAGTTAATGCTGCTAACCATATATCGGCTTTCTTATCTATATCTCCATTATAAAACTTTTTTCTATAATAGGCAAGATACTTTAAAATGATTTTCTTATTATCGTTATAAACTCTTCCTGTTTTTATTCCATAAGGAACTATTTCGTCATCTCCTATATAAGTTTGTTTTTCAATTGCATTCAAATTTAACTGATAAAATTCTTTTTCATTTAGTAGTCTAAAGTGCTGCCCGGTTTTAAGAAGCATTGTATATGCTTTGTCAGCAAACATTTGATTTCGTAGTTTTATATCGTTAAATGCTTCTCTATTTACTTCTACACCTATATGAATATTCTCATTAAGACTTACATAAATATCTAGTGTTTTTTTGTACTCCTTTTTATTTTCTTTTGGCATTTCATTTGGAAGCCATTTTAATTCACAATACTTTGGGTTTATATGATTTAGTTCTAATACTGAAATTAGAAAATCAGCCAATAAATCTAATTTCCAATTGAATACTCTTTTAAAGGAAAAATCATAAGTTAAAGGAACCATTTTCATTTCTTCGCTTAATTTTTCCAAATCCTCTCTTGTAAAATCATTATTAATAAATTTTGTAATTTCAACTGTTTTATTTTTTACCATAATTATATTCTCCTTCTGTTAGTATAATGGCTAGTAAATTAACCTCTCCTATTATTTATTCTTTTTTTAAAACTCCTATGTTTTGAAAGATAAAAATTACCTTTCATATATAATGTACGATATTTATGTGCCAAATTCCTTGTTAAAAATTTAAAAAAAACCAAAAAAATTGAAATTTCTTTGGAATTTTGACTATTTTATTCATTATTACTTAAATAATCATCTAAAACTTGATTGAATTCTTCTTTGGTATTTGCTTTAAATATTTTATTTTTTACTTCTGATGTTTTAGGAAGTCCTTTTAGATAATTAGCTGTGTGAGCACGCATTTCTGATACTGCTACTTTTTCTGGTTTTATTTTTAACAAATAATTTAAGTGTTTTTTTATCATTGCGATTTTTTCTTCTTTAGTTCTTTCTTTAGGTAAAGATCCATTTTCTAAATAATTTATTGTATCTTCTATTAACCAAGGATTTCCTAGTACTCCTCTACCTATCATTACTGCATCGCAATTGGTTTCTTCTAGCATTCTTTTGGCATCTTCTGGTGATTTA
>CAMYTM010000185.1 GCA_947297555.1 uncultured Mycoplasmatota bacterium
CAGGTCTTATATGGCGCATAGTTAGAATTAATAGTGATGGAAGTGTAAAACTAATTTTAAATGATTATACCAGTACAAACGGAAACTTTTATGAGACTAATAATGAAACTACAATAGAAACTAAACTAAATTTTTCAGAAAATAAAATGCACGAAATATTAAACGAATGGTATCAAAAAAATTTGCTAAACTATGAATCCCATTTGATTTCTAATAAATTTTGTGTAGATGATACGATATTAAATTATGAGAATGGAACAAATTATTATTTAGCAAATGCAAGACTTTTAAGAGATTATAATGAAAATTACAATTGTTTAGGTACAAATTATACTACACGTATTGGACTTTTATCCGCTGATGAAGTTGTTTTAGCCGGAGCAAGTGCAAATAGTGAAAATACTAGTTTTTATCTTTATGTTCCAGATAAAACAGTTGCTTGGTGGACCTTGACTCCTAATTACAGTGTAGAAAATAATATTGCTTTTTTTGAAATAAACACAAATGGAATGTTATCATCAGATACCCGTGGAACTTATTATCGTGGCATAAGACCTGTTATCAATTTAGTCAAAAGAACTTCGGTTACAGGAAGTGGAACCATAGCAGATCCTTACATTATAAAAGAATAATTTACACAAAAGGAAGAAACGTGATAAAATAAAATAGGATGTGATAGTAAATGAAACAAATCTTAAAAGATATTATTGGTTTCACCTCTGCTTTAAATAAAATTGATTTGCTTTTGTATTTTGCTGTTTTAGTTTTAATCATATTAGTGGTTTCTTTAATTTATATTATTAAAACGAGTGATGAAGAAGAAATCGAGTTGGAAAGAGAAAATCATTTAGATAACGAAGACGATTTACAATCTATTGTAACCAATTTAGAAAACAATCACCTTCCAGCCTTAGAACTAACCGATTATGAAGCGGAACAAGAGGCAAGAGCCATTATTAGTTATAATGAATTATTAGAAAAAAATAAAATGGGACAAATTCGTTATGAAGAATCGAAAACAAATAACGATGAAGTTTCTATAAAAAAGATTGATTTGGGACATCTAACTGTCGACACTCAAAAGCAACAAAAAAATGTCGTTTTTCTAAATTATGAAAGAGAAGAAGAATTTTTAAAAAATTTGCAAGCCTTAAACAAAATATTAAATTAAGAGAACAATCTCTTTTTTCTTTTATTTTGTGTTATAATAAAAAACTATTGGGAGGAATACTATGAAATTTCATATCATTACTTTAGGGTGTAAAGTGAATACCTATGAAAGCGAAAGTATAAAAGAGAGTTTAATTCAAGATAACTATCAATATACTGATAATGAAAATGACGCCGATATTATAATCATTAATACTTGTTCTGTTACCAATATGGCAGACAACAAATCACAAAAGATGGTTCGTCATGCCAAAAGATTAGGAAAAATTTTAGTAGTGTGTGGCTGTAGTAGTGAAAATAATCAAGAAACCTACAAACAAATGGGTATTGATATTTTAATTGGAAATAAAGACAAAAGTAAAATTTCTACAATGCTAAAAGAGTATAAAAAAACAAAAGAAGTTACTATTCATTTTTATGAAAAACAAAGCCCATGTTTTGAAAATATGCAAGTAGAACAATTTGTAAGCCATACTAGAGCCTTCCTTAAAATAGAAGATGGCTGCAACAATTACTGTAGTTATTGTATTATCCCTTATGTTCGTGGGCAAGTTTGTAGTAAAGACTTTGATAAAACTTTAGAAGAAGTAAAAAAACTTGTAGCAAATGGTCATAAAGAAATTGTTTTAACAGGTATTCTTACGGGCTCCTATTTTTCAAATAATCACGATTTTGCAGATTTGATTCATGAAATGAGTAAAATAGAAGGGTTAAAAAGAATTCGAATTTCTTCTATCGAAGTCACTGAATTAAATGAAAAAGTGATAAAAGAAATCAAAGAGAATAAAAAAATAGTGAACCATTTTCATATTCCTTTACAGGCTGGAAGTGATGAAATTCTAAAACGAATGAATCGTAAATATGATATTGCGTATTTTAAACAAAAAATAGTAGAAATTAAAAATTTAAAAGAAAACGTGAGTATTACAACAGATGTTATTGTGGGACATCCCTACGAAACAGAAGAATTGTTTTTAGAAACTATCAAAACTTGTAAAGAAATTGGTTTTGCTAAAATTCATGTATTTCCTTATTCTAAAAGAGATGGAACACCTTCAAGTAGAATGCCTATGCAAGTAAGTGATAGCGAAAAAAAGAATCGTAGTAAAGTATTAAATCAAGTAAGCCGAAAATTAGAAGAAGAGTTTTATAAAAAACATCTAAATAGGATAGTAGAAGTATTAATAGAAGAAACAAATGAGTCAGAAAGTGTAGGGTTTACTACGAATTATATGAAAGTAAAAGTTTGTGAAAAATTAAATCGTAATGAATTTTATATGGTGAAATTAACGGACTATCAAGAAGGAATGCTAATAGGAGAACATATTCAAGAGAAAGTAAATAGTTGAGTTACTTTCTTTTTTACTTATAAATCACAACACAAGTATTGTAAAAATAAAAAAGATAACTTATAATGAGATAAAGATAGATG
>CAMYTM010000186.1 GCA_947297555.1 uncultured Mycoplasmatota bacterium
GTATCCGCGAACTAAAAGATTTTTATAAGATTTTGCTTCTTCAATTGCGGTTAAATTTCTTCTTTGTATATTTTCCACTAGAGCCACCTCTGCACTTTTATTATCGTCTATATCCGAAATGATTACAGGAACTTTTGCAAGTCCTGCCATAGTTGATGCCTTATATCTTCGCTCACCAGCGATGATTTCATATTTATCTCCTAATTTTCGTACAACAAGGGGTTGAATAATTCCATGTTGTTTTATGGATTCTGCAAGTTCATTAATTCCTTCTTCATTAAATGCAAGTCTCGGTTGAAAACGGTTGGGAATAATATCCTCAATCGGTACTTCGAGAATATTTTTATCAATATTCATACTAATCAGCCCCTTTAGCCTATTATTAATATACTCTATTTATTTTTATTTTACAAGACTGTTTTTTAAAACAAACTCTATTTTTTCTTATTTTAAACTTAATTGATATGGATTCTCTTCTGTTCCCTCTCCATTGATTATTTTTACATTTTTATCTAAAAATACAGTTGGCCTTACATTATGGATTCCAGTTCTGGCATTACTAAAACTCAAAACTCCTGTTGAAAGCACACTTGCCGTCCAGGAAATTCCACCACTTAGAGGAGTAATTGTCCATTCTTGATTTCCAAGATATAACCAATCATTAATTTTACAATCACCAACATTATAAGATATATTCTGATAATTTAAACATTCTTCTCGTACTTCGCCTCCTACAGCGAACCCATAATCACTTGGATACATCAATCCTATATTCCCTATCCAGAAAGTTGGTCTACCTGAATATACACTACCATTCCTTTCTAAATCATAAAAGGTTTGGGCATTTCCAGAAGCATTGGTTCCTCCTTTTAAATTCCATACAACATTATCAATCATAATCTTAGATTCATTTGTTAATTCATTGTAATAATCTCCATTTAAAAAACTTTTTAATGTACTTATCGTCCAATCGTTATTCGCTGCACTATGCCTTTGATAAGTTCCTATACTTTCATTTCTAATAATCTTCATTCTTGTTGCTTTAGTTCCTTCTTCATCTTCTACATTGTTCATAAATCCAATAATTCTCCATAATTCATTATTAAAACGTACATAATTAGTAGGATTAGAGCCTATAAATCTTAAGTTATTATCAACGGTTTCATCATATGCTATTTCGCCTGTTTCTTGTCCTTTGTTTAAAATTTCTTTTTGATAATCTCTTGTAAAAGATAATGTACATTTTACATCACTTTCCATTTGCTCTTCTACATCAAGACTCCAAGTTTCTTTATTCCATTCTCTTTTCACACCATCGTCGCAATTCACTTCTATCTCATAATTGTCATTTTTTTCTGGTAATGTTGTAATTAACTCTCCATTTAAAAGAAAGGCATAATTTATTTCTGGTCCTAGATAAACAGATCTAAATCTCATATTAATAAAAAATGTTTTTCCTTGTTCTTCATCTTGACCATTTGGATCGTTTAAATATTCTACTAAAATGTAATAAGTTCGATTGGTATTGTAAGTAATTTCTATTTCTTGGGTTACTATTTTCTTTCCTTCAAATACTCCTTCTAATATTGGAGTTCCTAAAGGACTTGTATCACATTGCATTGCATCATAGTACTTTTGGTCTTCTACTGTTAGTTTAGATTTTTCACAAATTTCACTTATGTTTATTGAAGAATTTTCTACTTCATATAAACTGTATTTTATGTGATTGGAGAAATCAACGACATTTGGTGAAAAAATTAGAGTTGCTGTAATTGGTTTGGCATATTCAGGACCTGATCCTTCTACTTTTATTGTTTTTATTATTTTGTTTCCAGGAAATACTCCACTTGCTTCTATTCTTTCTCCATAATCCATCGTTGCTTTCGCATATACAACAGTACTTAATTCAGTTTCCTTATTTCCTTTTTCAGTAATTTCTAATGAAAAAAAAGAAAAAGAAGCCCCAATCGTTCCTACTATGACAATAATTAAAACTATAATGGCAACAATTAATTTTTTGGGGGATTCTTTTTCCATAATAGACAACTCCTTATTTTTCTTATATTATACCCTAAATTCAGAAGTTTTTGTTCTTTTTTTTTCTTTATAAAATTTTTTTTACAATTTTATCATAAGTTCTTGGATAACTGTTGTCTGTTTTTTTAAAATGTTCGATAACTAAAATAGTTCGTTTGCTGTTTTCGATTGGTAAATAGAATTCTTCTTGGTTTATTATTTTTCCATTTAATATAGTAAGTGCATTTTTTAATAAATCTATTTCTTTTTCTATATTTGCTTTTAAAGGAATAAAGTGTCCTTTTATTTTAAGTGCAGGAATTGAAATTTCTGCTAATATACGTAATTCTGCTACTGCACGAGAAGTTACAATATCAAATTTTTCTTTGTGATTTTTAACATAATCTTCAGCACGTTCATAAATAATTTCTACATTCGTTAATTTTAACTTTTCTTTCAATAAATTTAAAAACGTAATTTTTTTATTATTGGAATCAAGTAGGGTAAAATGACTTTCTTTATTGATAATAGCCAAGACCATTCCCGGAAAACCTGCACCTGTTC
>CAMYTM010000187.1 GCA_947297555.1 uncultured Mycoplasmatota bacterium
TTTTGCTGTAACAGGAGATCCAATTGCAGATATATCTGAAGACATGGCAGCAGAACAAAAAGCAAGAGCCGTTTATGAAAACTTAATTGAACTTGCAACAGACAAAGACGTAATAGGCCCACTTTTGTTCTTAAGACAAAGAGAAATTATCCATTTTAATCGTTTTAAAGAATTGTATGAATATTATAAAAAGAAAGGCTACTAGGCCTTTTTTTAATTAAATGGTATAATTGAGTGGGTAAATAATATGTTAAAGAAACTAATTGTTGTAATTCATTTTATTATTATGTTATCTTTTTAACAATTTGGAATTGGTTAAGTTGGAAATATGTCGCAATTTTAGGTCTTATTTATATAGTTTTTGAAGTAACATGTAATGGATGTATTTTGTCCATTATCAATTTAAAGACAAAGATAAGAAAAATATTAAATTTTACGAGTGGTGGTTTGACAAAATAGGAATAACAAAATATAATCGTAAAAGTAGGTATATTTATGCGGTATTATTTGCCGTTAATTCTTGTAATGTTAGGAATATTATTTCAAGATATATTCCATATATTAACACCAATAATTTAAAGGAGAGAGTTGTATGTTAAATGTTGTTTTATTTGAACCAGAAATACCTGGAAATACAGGAAATATTATGCGTACTTGTGTTGCAACAGATACAAAATTACATTTGATAAAGCCTCTAGGATTTTCTTTAGATGAAAAATATATCAAACGTAGTGGAGTAAATTACATTGAACACTGTGATTATACAGTGTATGAAAATATAGAAGATTTCTTTTCTAAAAATAAAGGAACTTATTATTTCTTAACAAGATATGGACATAAACCTCATACAAGTTTTGATTATAGCAATAAAGAAGAAAACATTTATTTTTTCTTTGGCAAAGAAAGTACAGGGATTCCACCAGAAATACTGAAACCCTATATTGAAAATTGCATGCGTATGCCGATGACGGATAAGGTGCGTGCCTTAAATCTTTCGAATACCGTTGCCATTATGATTTATGAAGCCTTAAGACAACAAAACTATCGTGATTTATTATTCGATGAGCCTCATAAAAGTAAAAATTTTATTGAAGAATCTTAAGTATTTTTTCTTTCTCAAATTCATATAGTTTACTATATAAATTTGAAGGAGGAAATATGGAAATATTAAAAGTATCGTCAAAATCAAATCCCAGTAAGGTAGCAGGGGCGATTGCCAATATCTATCGTGAAAGTAAAAGTGTTGAGATCCAAACTATAGGGGCAGGAAGTTTAAATCAAGCCATTAAGGCAGTTGCAATTGCTCGTGGGTTTGTTGCACCAAGTGGAGAAAATTTGGTTGTAATTCCAGCCTTTAGTGATATTGTAATCAATGGTGAACAAAAAACAGCCATTAAATTAATTGTAGAAGCCAAATAGGTTTCTTTTTTATGCATATAAAAAGCATTTTTTTTAAATGCTTATTTACTTCCAAGTAATGTCATGGCGATAATAAAACCAATATTTAAAATCATAACTAAAATAATCGTTGCATTTATATATCCACCTTTATCATTGCTCAATTTTCTAACAATTACTTCTTTGTTTTCCTTATTTTCCATATCCAAAACCCACTTCTGATATTTTTCTACTGCTTCTATTTCTAAAATGGTTTTATTTTCTTTGGAAATTAATGCAGCCATTTTGTTATGATATTCTCCATATACATCTTCCGTTGCTTGAGAAAGATGATAAGAATATTTTTCACAATTTTCAAGAAATTCTTTTTCAAAAATTCTTTTTTGCATTACTTCTTTTGGTGTTAAATCTCTTTCTTGGGCTAAAATAGCGAAATATTCTTCTGGTGTAACTTTATTATCCAATACTTCTTGGTTCATATTCTTTTAATCTCCTTACTTTTTCCTGTAATTGTTTTTCTTTTACATGAATGGCATATACATGAAGTTTAATAATCATAAATAAATCTTGTACTTCCATGTACGGAATATCATTAAAAGTATTAGGATTTATTAAAACATCTTGCATGTATATGTTTGAAATATCTAACTTTTCATTTTTGTATTTTAAATACTTTCCATCGGTTTCCAATTCCAATAATTTAGGATTCTTTTCTTTCCAAGATGCTACATAAGCAGCATTAATTTCTTTATTACTATTGCCACTCATGTTAGCCCTCCTTATGATTACATATACCATTATAGCAAATGGAAAGATACATTTCAATTGTTTAAACTGTACTTTTATTGTATAATGCATTTGTGGTGCCTTATGAAAAAAAGTCTATCAAAAGAATTTATAATAGAACTATCAAAAAGTAAAAATGAACCAGAGTGGATGAGAGAATTTCGTTTGAAGTCTTATGAAAAATTTTTAGAATTAGATAATCCAAGTTTTGGTCCTTTAATCGATTTTTCTTTCGATGAAATTTTATATTACAAAAATGAACATAAAAAATATGAAAGTGATTGGAATAAAGTAGATAAAGAGGTAAAAGAAACCTTTTGTAATCTTGGAGTTATTGATGCTGAAGATAAATACTTAGATGGTGTTTCTAATCAGTATGAAAG
>CAMYTM010000188.1 GCA_947297555.1 uncultured Mycoplasmatota bacterium
AACTAAATAACAATTAAAAACCTTATAATGATATTAATACCTTGGATGAATATGTTAACAAGTACTGTGCGTTTGGTTGTCGCTATTTTGTTATTTCAAAGTTGAAACCCTTGAAATAACTTTTTTTGTTTGCTATAATCTAGTGTAGAATAGCGAGGAATGTTATATGGCAAATGTTAAAAAGTTTGTGCGTCCTGATGGAAACGTTGATGAAAGAGAAGTTATTACTGCTTATAAAATAGCAAGTGGTTCAGAGTACTTCGTTGTGGATACTACTAGAAAAGATGATGTAGGAAATACTATTGTTGGTGTTAGTTATAAACCAGTAAATGAAGAACGTTTTCAAAAGATTGTAGATATAGAAGAGTGGAAGAAAGCCAAAGGAATTTTAGTAAGCGATTTACATAATGAAAGAGATACTTTTAAATATAGGGAAGTACCAGAGGAAAATTTAGTAACAGAGGATTATGTCCATGATTTGGCACTTAGAGCAGAAAATTTAGCCAATTTAAGTGCAAATTATGAAGAATTTTTAAAGAAAAAGCAAGAAAAAGCAGAAGAAAAAACTGCCAGTGCTCCTGAAATAAATCCGTTTGCAACAGAAGTTGCAGAAGTAAATAATTCAGAAATTACAGAGATAAAAGAAGCGCCTGTTGTGAGTACAGTTGTGGAAGATATTCCAAGTGTAATTCCAACACCTGAGGTTTCACAAACTCCTGTTATGGATACTCAAATTGTGGATTTTCCTGGTGTACAAAATACTATTATTGAGGAACAGCCTCAAGTGAGTATTGTAGATACTCCAAGTATTTCTCCAATAGAAAATGTTATTACAAGTGCACCTTCTACTGATAATTTGATAAGTGAAGTACCTGTAAACCAGCCAGTGATTCAAGAAAGTCCAGTTACCATGCAGGGAATGGATGCTCCTGTTGTAGAACAACCAAAAGAAGTAGTCCAAAATAATGAAGTACAACAAGAAAAAACAGATTCAGTTGTTGCAAACTCTTATATTGAAAGTATAAATAAAGAGATTGAAAACATCAAGAAAAGTACAGAGGCTTATATTAAAGTACTTGAGGATTCTAAAGTAGTTTTTATTGAAAATTTCAAACAAATTCAAGATCTCAGGCAACTTGCAGAAACAACCGTTAGAAATGCTGAAACTGTAATGGCAAATGCTAACAATGTTCAGTCAGTTGCTAATAATACCGTTGTGTTTCCGGGAATGCAAAGCCTTGAAGAAGACCAAGTTTTAGGAAAATCTGCTTAAGCATAATGCTTAGGCTTTTTTAATACAATATAATAGTGATATTATGAAAGAACTTTTAGAAAAATTTTATAATGTATATAATATTGAGATAGCAGAGAATACGTCTTTTTCTTATTTTGTTTTTCAAGAAAAAAAGTATTATTTAGTTCCTTATGTACGTAGTGAAGAAGAGTTTCCAGAATTGTTTTCTTTAAATGAAGAGTTATTAAAAAAAGGGATTCCAACAGGAAAGTTTGTTTTAAATAATCAGAACTCTTATATTACACCTTATAATAATCAAAAATTTGTATTACTAGAAATGCCACTTAATTGTTTGTTAGAGTATAATATTCTTGATATGATTTCGTTTGCGGATAAGTTAATTATCAGTAGCAAAAAAAGTATTTTATATCGAAATTCTTGGGCAGATTTATGGAGTGCCAAAGCCGATTATTTTGAATATCAAATAAGACAGTTAGGGAAGGATAAACCTATTATTTTAAATAGTTTTAGTTATTATATAGGAATGCTTGAAAATGCAATTACTTATGTAAATAATACAACAAAAAAATATCAATTAAGTGTCAATGAGCATATAACTTTACAACGAAAACGTGTTGTATTTCCTAATACTTTACTGAACTATTTTAATCCTTTAAATTATGTTATTGATATTGAAGTTAGAGATATTGCCTCTTATTTCAAATCATTGTTTTTTAATTCTTATGAAGATTTGTTTACAGAAGTGTATGCTTTTTTTAAAAGAAGAAAATTAGGAATATATGGTTATCAACTATTATATGCAAGACTGTTGTATCCTTCCTTCTATTTTGATATTTATGAGAAAGTGATGGAAGGAGAAATAGAAGAAAGTGCATTAATTCCTATTATCAATAAAACAGAAGAGTATGAATTGTTTTTAAAAGATATGCGGGAGATTATTTCTAAGTATGCTCCTATTGAACGAGTCGATTGGATTGTTAATAAAAAAGAATCATAATTCTACATTAATGATTCCTTCAATTTCTTTAATTTCGCTTTGTAACATGGCTAATATGTAATTTTTTAGTGTAAAGTCTTGTCCCATACACTCTACACAATGTCCTTTTAACTTTACGTAAACAAACTTATCTTCATACTTTATAAATTCTATATCTCCGCCGTCCATATTTAAGTAAGGACGAATTTCCTCTATAATGTTTTTAATTTTTTCTTCCATCTGTATTTCACCTGTTTATTATTATACCACGTATAATATCGAGTAGTAAATGAAGGAAGTATTCATCTTTGATACTTTTTTG
>CAMYTM010000189.1 GCA_947297555.1 uncultured Mycoplasmatota bacterium
ATGTGATACGGTTGGCAATGTCATAATTCAAACATTTAATAAAGAAAATCCTATTTTAAAATGTGTAGCAGAACAAAGTTATGAAAAGTATTATAATTATGAAATGAATATTCGGAAGAAATTAAAATATCCACCTTATTATTTTTTAGTGAGTTTAAAAGTAGCCAGTAAAGACTATGAAGAGTGTAGCAAAGAAGCAGTAAAGGTTGCAGAATTTTTAAAGAAAAACATAGCAGAAACTTCTATTGTTTTGGGCCCAACTACAGCAAATGTGTTTAAAGTCAATAATATTTATCGTTTTAATATTATTGTAAAATATCGTTTTGATAATAAGTTAAAGCCTACTTTAAGGGAACTGGATAAATTATTTGTAATGAATAAGAAAGTAAATTTAGAAATTGATGTCAATCCTACTAAGATATGAAAAAATTTGTATTTTTATTAGTTTTATGTATATAATTATAGTTAGGACAAACAAAAAGAGACACTTTGTCGGTGTCCTCAGTCCATTAATTGGTTGAAGAGCACCCGAGTTGGGTGCTCTTTTTTGCTATTTCTTGTTGTTTATGTTGGAAATGATAACAAGTATTACAACAAGAATAATTAAATATTTCATGTTCCTCTAGAAAAGATGTTATTTATAAATGGCATGTATACTTTGGGAGGATTATTTTTATTTTTAATAAATGCAACGTGGTTGCTTATCCCATATGCTTTATTGGCTATAATTTCAACATGTTTTTACATGTATATCTTTGTAGATATAAAAAAGAAAATAAGCGCAATAGATTATAGTAATATTTATTTAGAAGAAGAACTAGTTGAGGCTCAAAATGCTTTAGATGAATTAAATCAAAAAGAAAAACTATATATGGAATCAAAACAGGATTTTTATTTGGGTAATATTCCTTCTAATGAGAAAAAAATAGAATTTATAAATCATTGTGAAAATTTATATTATGATTGTGGATATAATTATAAAAAATATATTTTGTGGTATAAATTAGGACCATTAAAAGAAAAATTAAATCAAAACTATACTGAATATGGTCTCGATAAAATAGAACGTTGTATTGCAACAGATGCCTTTCAAGAGAAGGAAAGCATAGTTCGAAAACTTGCTCTTAAAACCAGAAAGAAAATGAAAAAATAGTCTAGGAGATAGAAATATTTTCTTTTTTTTTGTATAATAAGTTTAGGTGAAAGTCTATGGAAGAAATAGAATATTTTTTAAACGCTTGTTTTAATTATCAAATGAAAAATCCAAGTGTAAGTTTGGATTATGTTGATTTATTTTATAAAATTGCCTCCGAAACAGAAGAAGCATTGGCGCCGTTTTTTCAAACGAGATCCAATGTGGATGTAGATAAACTTACCAAAATGACTTTGGAAGAAAAACTAGAGATTGTGAATCAGTATTTTAAAGAAAAAGAAATAGAATTTGATATAGAAAAATATATAAAAGATGGTACAATTGATTTTATTGATTATAATCAGTTGGCTTTCGATTTTGATTTTCAAGAATGTCTTCATGGAAGAATGTATAAAGAGAAAGGAATAAATAAAAAGTTAATTGATGTTTCTGAAAATGGTTTTGTGATAGATATGCCACTATTTGTTCATGAAATTAGTCATTTTAGAGATGAACCTTTAGAGTCGAGAAATAAAATCAGTGCTTTGTTTTCAGAAACACTTGCGTATGCAGAACAGTTTATATTTATGGATTATTTAAGTGAATTAGGTTTTTTTAACGATATGCAAATTTTATTTAAATTATGTATAGGAACTCTTTATAATATAAGTAGATCTTTAAAAAAAATTGCGAAAATTATTCTAACATTCAAGAAAATAGGAAGTCTAGAAGAAAAGAATTATCAATATTTTTGGAATATACAAAGTTCAAATAATAAAGAAAAAGAGAAAGATGATTATGAAAAAAATTTAACTTTTTTTAAAGAAAATTTAGATTATAAATTTGGGTATCAGGTTTTGCATTTATTGGGATATTATCTCGCCACGTACTTATTAAATGAATATAAGAAAAATCCTGCATTTATAGAGAATATAAAATTATTACATGAAGAGATAAATAAAGGAGATTTTTATGATTGTTTAAAATTAATGAATTTACAGGATTTAGGAGAATCGGATCGTGAAAAGATATTAGAAGCATTAATGCAAATACAAGAAAACTATTTTCAAGAAAGAGGAAAAGTAATATGAAAGACTTAAAAGTGATTTTTATGGGAACCCCTGATTTTGCTGTTCCTGTTTTACAAAAATTAATAGAGAATACAAACGTGGTTTTAGTAGTGACTCAACCTGATAAACTAGTAGGTAGAAAACAAATTTTAACCAAAACACCAGTAAAAGTAGAAGCAGAAAATGCAAATATTCCAGTATTTCAACCGATAAAAATAAGAAATGAGTATGATGCGATTTTAAATACAGAGGCAGATATTATAATCACGTGTGCTTACGGGCAGATTATTCCAAAAGTCATTTTGGATTATCCAAGTCTTGGTTGCATTAATGTC
>CAMYTM010000190.1 GCA_947297555.1 uncultured Mycoplasmatota bacterium
TTTCCATATACTATCGCCATCTCAGCCATTTTCGCTGTTTTTACTATTTCTTTCGCTGTATTAAATACTTTAAATACCAAATCCCTTGCTGTATCTACACGAGTATTTAATATTTTAATAGAGATTGGTGTATTTTCTAAAACTTTTACAATTTCTTCAATACCCTCACTTGCTTCTGATAATTCCACGAAATAATTTTCTGGAATCACTGGCAGTTTAAAGTCACGTATTTGATTTTTGGCTTTTAGTAAAATATCCTTTATCTCATCTAATTGTTCACGTGCACGAAGTTCATCCTCTTTTAAAGAACCAATCGTACGTAAGGCTCGCTCTAACTTCTCTTCTGTTTTAGTAAGACGCACATTTAAATTTTCCATATCTTTTCCAAGTTTTACAAAATAAGATTTTTTACTACGATGTAGTTCTATAATCTCATCATACTTTTCACGAATACCCACTAATTCCTCTTGAATCTCTCCAATAACAGCGACATCTTCGTTCGTTAAATCATAACTATATTTAATATCATCAATTTTTTTATAAAGATCATTGTTAATTTTATTTAACTTTGTCACTTTTACCAAAATAGTTCTCGAATAATCTTCAAATATTTTTTTAGCAATTCTTTCTTTATCAAAATCATTATCACTTGATTCAAAAAAATCAAGAATCGTTTTTAATTCAAAAATAGAATCTTCTAAATTGAGAACATTCAATCTTTGAAAAATATCTGTTAATTTTTTATTTGCTTCTGTAACATTATAATCAATATTTAAATATTCTAAATTGTAACCATCATGTTCCATTTTTTCTTTTGTTTTTAAAATGCTATTCATTTTATTTGGAATTAACTTTTTGCCCATTAAAATAATACTTGGTGCTTCTTCCATCACTATTTTTAAATTTCCGACAATATCATCAATGGCTTTTACAATTTTTCCCACTTCTTGATAGGCATTTTTCTCCATAGAAGATTCGAAAGCGCTAAAAAGTTTATCAACATTTTCAAATTGCAATTCTATCGGAGAAGCAATTAATTTATAATCATTACGATTGTTATTATAGCGATTCAAAATTTCGCGATAATTTGCTTTTAACTTTGTAATTGTATCACGATTTCTCTCTTCACTTAGTGTAATTCCCTTGATTTCTTCTAACAAAAAATTAGACTTTGTTTTCACATAACAAATATCAATTTCCACTTCTGCTATTTTTTTTCGTAATTCTTTATAATTTCGATCATTAAAAAGTTCTTCTATTTCCAATAACGCATCTGTAATTTTAGGAACTTCCACATCTTTAATTTGCTTAAACCTTCTTTGCCAACCTTCATAAACATCTTTAGAATCCGAATTGGTAACAAGCGGTTCCACTTTATTCAGTTCAGATAAAATACTAGCCGAAATAATTAAGTTCTTATCACGTTCCAAATTAGATATAGCATTTTCATATTTCTTACGCTCTTTTTTACTAAGAATATTTAAAACCACAATAATAGCAATAACAGAAATAATATAATATGTTATTCCAATTAATATAAAAGTAGTTCTAGACATAATACCACTATCCCTATTCTTTTTTATTTTAACATAAATTTATGTCGATTTGGGAAAAACATAGAAAAAATATCTTAAAATCTCACAATTTAAGATATTTTTTATTCTCTTTTTTTAATACTATTTTATATTGACATACATCTACTATTTTTAAAAACACTTCTAATGGTATTTTATTGGTATTAGTTTCGTATCTGGAATACTGTTGCTGTTTAATTCCAAGTAAGTTTGCTAATTCTTTTTGATTTAATCCACTACTTTTACGGATTTTTTTTAAATCAATTTTGTTCATTCATACTAATTCTATATGGATTTTCTATACTACCATTTCCATTTTTATATAAAACACTCGCTTTTAAATAGAACGTGGGACGTATAGAATACGCATATACTAGTACTATATTGCCTGCTATAGCACCCTCATATATTGCAGTTACCACATAAGTTCCTGAACTTGCTTTAGTAGTTTTAGGATTTATTGTAAAATCATAAGTATCATTATATAACCATGTATTTTCTTTACAAATCGACCCTTGATTTTTATTGTAATCGAAAACAGAATCTTTATAATCTACTCCCATAGACAATGCATAATCACTTGGATACATTAAGCCTATATATGAAATTGAAGATATACTATGAGCACTTGTTATTTGGAATTTATTTCTCTCCACATTGTACCATTGTTCTGACGTGTTTCCAGAACCTGAATTACTTCCTAAATACCAGACACTTGGGGCTATATAATTTTGATAGTCTCCTAAATGATTCCAATAAACCCCATTTAATACTTGGGTATTTACTTGAGCAGTAGACCACACATTAGAATTAGTGTTATTATAGATATAACCATATCCACCTTGAAGTTCCGAATTTTCTCTTCTTAATCCACTCTCATTTTCAGTATAATAATTTGCTTTAATCAACTTCACTCTATTTTCATATTCCCCACCTACTTCACTTTGGGTTG
>CAMYTM010000191.1 GCA_947297555.1 uncultured Mycoplasmatota bacterium
GTAGTAGACGAAGCCTTAGAAAACATTATTAATAAACATCCTGCCCGTATCATTATTGCTACATTTGCTTCTAACATTTATCGTATTAAACACATTGCAGAAACCTGTAAAAAACATAATCGTAAAATTGTAGTATTTGGTAGAAGTATGGAAACAATTGTAGAACTTGCCTTAAATAATGGATTGATAGAAGATAGAAGTATATTTATAGAATTTAACCAAACTAAATCTTTAAAGAAAAATGAAATTTGTATTTTATGTACAGGTTCTCAAGGAGAACCACTTGCAGCGCTTTCTCGCATTGCAAACGGAACACATAAACAAATCACACTTGTGCCAGACGATTTGGTCGTATTTTCTTCAAATCCAATCCCTGGAAATGCAAGTAGTGTCAATCGAGTGATTAACAAACTTTATTTAAAAGGTGTACAAGTATTTACTAACAGTGAATTTAGTGATATCCATGCATCAGGACACGGAAAACAAGAAGAACAAAAATTAATGTTACGATTAATTCGTCCTGAGTATTTTATGCCATGCCATGGTGAATATAGAATGTTAAAAAAACATGCGGAACTTGGAGTTGCTTGTGATATCCCAAAAGAAAATATCTTCATATGTAAAAATGGAGATACTCTAATTATGGATAAAGATGGAGTGCATAGAGGTATTCCCGTTCAAGCAGGGGATGTATATGTCGATGGTTCACGTATTGGAGATATTGGAAGTGTTGTAATAAAAGACAGAAAATTAATGGGCAATGATGGAATCTTACTCACCATTTTAAACATTAATCCCTTTACAAAGAAATTACTAATTAAGCCAAATGTAACCACTAGAGGATTTATTATGGTAAACGAAAATGGGGAGTTAATTAACCAAATTGAAAGAAAAGTTACCCATATTGTAAACAACGCTTTAGAAAATAGCAATTACAGTTATACAGATTTAAGAAATCAAATCATTTTAGAATTACATCCATTTATTAATGATTTAACAGGAAGACGCCCTATTATTTTACCAGTTATTATGGAAGTAAAAGAAAATAACAACTAAAAAATTCAGTTCATTAAAAAAACTGAATTTTTTCTTTTTTATATTGAAAACAAGTCTCTATAAATGACAAAAATATATGATTCATATACTCATCTTTCTTGTAAAGACTTTCTGGATGAAATTGCACTCCAATATAAAATCTTTTAGAAGCATCTTCTATAATTTCGTCCACTCCATCAGAAGAAACCGCCACTATTTTTGCTTTTCCAGTATTTAAAGAATACCGAATATGCCTAGAGTTTACTTCTACTACTTCTTTGCCAATCAATTCATAGGCTTTAGAATTTTTATCTATTTTTATACTATGAACATATTTATCTTCTCTATTATGATTATCATTTTCAAGTTTTCCAATAGAACCTCCTACTGCCCGAACCAGAATATGTTTACCTGCGCAAATTCCTAAAATGGGAATATCATAGTCATAACAATACTTGGCAATAAAGCACTCATACTCATCTACAAATCCACCACCTTGTAAAATAATCCCATCGCATAAAGCAATCTGTTCATAAAAATTATGCTTTTCCGTAGTAGTTAATTGTTCTTGCCAATTGTCTTTAGCCACAATTTTATCTTCATTAGGTGGAAGAATTCCTATGGCAATTCCTCCATTATCAAATATGGCTTGCTCCACTTCATCTCTTATAAACGTTTCTAAATAATTTTGATTTTTTCTATAATGTTTGGCAACAATGCCTATCACTGGTTTACCCATAATTTTTTCTCACCCTATATTCAAAATAGCATCTTGTATAAAAATAGCGTTTTTAATTTAAATTTTGTTTTGGAAAAATACCCAACTTACGTATCATAATATCACCAATTTGTTCCATAGTTTCATCCATACTTCCATTATTTTCAACAATAATTGGTTTATATAACGCAATCATTTCCTCAGTAAAATCTTGCGAATCTGCTAAAAATCTTCTGCACATTTCTGCATAATCACTTTTAGAAGATTGTTTTTCTCTATCTAAAGCCCTTTGTAAACGTATACCTGCATCTAATTGAAAATAAATAGGAACTAAACACTCTTTTGGATAAATTTCTAAAAATTGCTTATAGGCAACCCAAGTATTGGGGGTAATATAATTAAAATGTTCTAAATCAATAGTTGCTTTACTTGTAGCATAAGACCAAACTCCATGTATTGTCGTATAATCTCTTCGCTCAATAAGATATTCATTGATATCTAAAAAATTCATTTTCTCTTGAGTTATAAAATAATATTCTCTTCCATTTATTTCCCCAGGTCTTGGAGGTCTCGTAGTTAAATGAACAATAGCAAGTACTTCATATAAAGATAAGGTTTTCTTAAAAAAAGTATCTTTTCCTGAACTACTAGGTCCTATAAACATTGCAATTTTATTTTTATATTTCATCAAAAAACCACCCTCTTTATAGAATTATAACACGTATAATATCGAGTAGTAAATGAAGGAAGTATTCATCTTTGATAC
>CAMYTM010000192.1 GCA_947297555.1 uncultured Mycoplasmatota bacterium
TCCATCTATTTTCTAATCTTAGTATAACACATAATTGTACATATTGTACATTTTTGTTTAAAATAAAAAGAAGAACTTAATCTTCTATTATTAAAAAGGTAATTCAATTACAACATCACTTTCTGGAAATGATGCACAAGGATGAATAAAATCAAAATCCTTCTCTGCTAAAGGCATTCCATCATCAAAAGTTCTTACTTTCCCCATTCGAAGTTTACTCTTACAAAATCCACATTCCCCAACATGGCATTTACTCGGTGCTTTAATCCCATTCTTTTCCATAGCAGAAAGTATTGTTTCTCGTGCACGGCAAGTTATATTTATTTCATTTCCATTTGTAATCACAGTTAAATTATACAAATCATTTCCTCGAATTTCTATTCTTCCAAATAAATCATCATGACGAATATATTTATTTGGAAGATTATATTCTCCAAGTAAATCATTCACATAATCATAAAAAGCAAGAGGACCACAAACAAAGAAAGAATTTTCATTTTGTAAAAATGGTTCAAACATTTCTTTCGTTATAAATCCAGTATGATAATTATCGCTTACTTCTTCACTTAAAACATAAACGACATGAATTAAATTATTCTTTTTTGCCATTTCATCAAGTCTGTGATGAAACAAGATATCTTTTTCGCCTCTTGCACCATAAATAATCGTAAGTTTGCAATCTAAAATTCCGTCCATAATGGCTTCTGCCATTGATAATATAGGGGTGATTCCATTTCCTCCAACTAAAGCAATTACATTTTTAGCATCTCTTATTGGTTCATAATAAAAATTACCAGTAGGTCCACTAATAGAAAACTTATCATCTATTTTCACCTCATCTAGAAAATAATTAGAAACAATTCCTTGAGCCCTTCTTTTTATTGTAATGGTATATATATTATCAAAAGCATTTTTAGGACTGCAACTTATTGTATAAGGTCTACGATAAATTCCATCTTCCATTTTTATTTCAACACTTACATATTGGCCTGGTCTAAAATAAGCAAGTTTTTTTGTACCTGAATCAATATCAGGAACAAGTACAAACGTTTTCGTATCTATTCCTTCTTCTACAATATCAGCCACTTTTACATATTGGACTTGTGGATGTAAAGACTTTGCTATTTCATTAGTAATAAACTTTGTATTAATAGGAGAACTAGAACCATCACGAATCACTTTTTCACGATCTTTATTTACATTTTTTAAAGCCAACATATCTTTCTTACTTAAACCTTTTAAATCAAGTTCCATTAAATTTCCTCCCCTTTCATATCTTTTAACGTTAATCTTGCTGCTAAATCCCCAGACAAATAAGTAGCACTATAACCAGATAAATACACATCAAAACCTCCGCAAAATCTCAAATTAGGAATAAAATTTTCATTATCCATAGTAAGCATTCTAGGAAGCAAATTATCCATTCCTGTTGCTTTGTATCCTAAAACTACACCATCTGGATATCCACCATATCTAGAAAAGGTAGCAGGAGTTGCAATTTCAATTTCTTCAATATAAGGCTTAATGACAATACCAGTCGTACGCTCAAAAGCATCAATCATATTTTCTGCTATTTTACTTTTCATTTCAAAATAGTTTTTTTCAGTAACATTTTTAGAAAACACTTCTCCCATAAATAAACTTGTAAATTCCATAATAGTCGTTCCTTTAGGTGAACTAGAAGGAATAGCATTATTTAAAACATAAACTGTACTACCACAATTTTTAATAGAACTTCTATTTTGATACTCTTTATTACTATCTAAATTTTCACAAATAAAGTAACTATAATCATCTAATCCCAAATCCTTAGCACTTTGATTTAAACCTAAAAAAATAGAAAATCCTCTTGCTCCTAATACTCTAGAATTAGTAAGTTTTACTGCCTCTTTAGGAACTATTGGACTAGGCAACATATTTCCATAAACAAATGTCGGAGAAACATTAGAAATAACATGGCTTGTTTCATAAATATCTCCATTCTTCAATAAGACTCCTGCTATTTTTTTATCTTTAAAAAGAATTTCTTTCACTGTTGCAAAATACTTTATTTCTCCACCTAACTTTTCTATTTCATTTGCCAAAACTAAACTAATTTCGTGACTTTTTTTATATGGGATTTGTGCTCCTTTTGAAATGTAAGAAAATACCATAGAAGAAAAATGTACAAAACTTAATTTTGAAGTTGGACTTCCCAAATAAACCCAATATGTAGAAAGAATTTCTTGTGCTCTCTTTGGCATTTTCAAAGAATCTAAAACTTTATCCACTGTATGCATAGAAACTTTTAAAAAGTTGGGAAAATTTTTCTTTACATAATTTTGATCAACATATCCTTTATTTTCTTCCATATAACTAAGTGCATCTTTGCATTCTTCCGCAAGAAAGAAAAAATTTTTCATGGATTCACGACTTTTAGGTACAAAACTCTCCATTTTCTCTATAAAATCTGAAATTTCAAAGGGCATTTTATAATCAACATTTTGATCCATGGCGTATACATGAAAGGCTTCAGG